>NZ_JBEXKG010000124.1:0-22987 GCF_040609555.1 Streptomyces sp. NPDC004658 | reverse complement strand
CCCGGACCGCCGCGCGAGCCGCCGCGGGGCCCCCGCCGGGCGGCACGGACACGCTGCCGGCACCCGCGCCGGAGGGGAGGGCTCCGCCGTGGACATCGGGACCGGGGACGTACCCCATGGCCGGCGCACCGGCGCCGGCGGAGAAGCCGATACCGCGCTCCAGGCGGTCGAGCCGGGCCATCACGGACCGCTGGTCGCCGTAGGCGGCGGGGAGCAGGACGCGGGCGCAGATCAGTTCCAGCTGGAGGCGGGGCGAGGTGGCGCCGCGCATCTCGGTCAGGCCCTCGTTGACCAGGTCGGCGGCGCGGCTCAGCTCGGCGGCGCCGAAGGTCTCGGCCTGGGCCTGCAGCCGCTCCAGGACATCGGCCGGGGCGTCGAGGAGCCCCTTCTCCACGGCGTCGGGCACGGCGGCGAGGATCACCAGGTCCCGCAGCCGCTCCAGCAGGTCGGCGACGAAGCGGCGCGGGTCGTTGCCCCCCTCGATGACCCGGTCGACCACCTCGAAGGCGGCGGCGCCGTCACCGGTGGCGAACGCCTCCACGACGGAGTCGAGCAGGGAGCCGTCGGTGTAGCCGAGGAGGGAGGTGGCCATGGCGTATGTCACACCGTCCTCGCCGGCGCCGGCGAGGAGCTGGTCCATGACGGACATGGAGTCACGCACGGAGCCGGCGCCCGCGCGCACGACGAGCGGCAGCACGCCGTCCTCGACCGGGATGTCCTCCTTCTGGCACACCTCGGCGAGGTAGTCCCGCAGGGTGCCGGGCGGCACCAGCCGGAACGGGTAGTGATGGGTCCGCGACCGGATGGTCCCGATGACCTTCTCGGGCTCGGTGGTCGCGAAGATGAACTTCAGGTGCTCGGGCGGCTCCTCGACGACCTTCAGCAGCGCGTTGAAGCCGGCCGACGTGACCATGTGGGCCTCGTCGATGATGTAGATCTTGTACCGGCTGCTCGCGGGACCGAAGAAGGCCTTCTCGCGCAGCTCACGGGCGTCGTCCACACCACCGTGAGAGGCCGCGTCGATCTCGATGACGTCGATCGATCCGGGTCCGTTGCGCGCGAGGTCGCGGCAGGACTGGCACTCCCCGCAGGGGGTCGGGGTGGGGCCTTGCTCACAGTTCAGGCAACGGGCCAGGATGCGCGCGCTGGTCGTCTTGCCGCATCCGCGCGGACCGCTGAACAGGTACGCGTGATTGACCCGGTTGTTCCGCAGCGCCTGCTGCAGCGGGTCGGTGACATGCTCCTGCCCGATGACCTCGGCAAAGGTCTCCGGGCGATAGCGGCGGTACAGCGCGAGAGACGACACGCATACGAGGTTAATGGCGCCCACTGACAACCGGCCCCGCCCCGGACGCGCACCCCCGGGCCCCGGAACGCAAGGGCCCCCCACGCACCCGCCAGAGCCGACCTACCCTTGCTGCCTTCCGGCCCTGGGGGAGTTCAGTCAGATAGCGCCGCGTGAGGGGCTGTGCCCCACAGTACCCGATGGCGGGCGGCGGTCTGTACCCGGCCGGGGCGCCCGACCCCACCCGGGGACGGCCTGCGGGAACGAGTTCGCGAGCACTCCCCTCGGTCATGTAATGTTTCCGGCGGAGGATTCGCCTAGAGGCCTAGGGCGCACGCTTGGAAAGCGTGTTGGGGGCAACCCCTCACGAGTTCGAATCTCGTATCCTCCGCCAGCCCAGAGGGCCGGACCACGTCAGGTGGTCCGGCCCTTTGGCGTATCCGGTCTGTGTCGCTTCCCTGGCCGGCCACCGGATGCGGCTTCTGGGGCGGAAGGGCACTGTGGTGACTGAGGTTCTTCGCTGGAGGTGAGGGCGTTGGGGCGTTCGTTCAGCGTGGTGGCCGCCGCCGCGGCTCTGCTGGTCCCCGTCGTCTCGGCAGGCGGTACGGCGACCGCGGCGCAGGCGCGGGTGCCGGCCTCCGCTCCGGCGAGCCCGTGCGCGTACCGGGACGCGTATCCCCCGGGGGGCGGCACCGACCTGGGCGGCACGCCCCGACGGTTCACGTACGCGGGCACCCCGTACGCCGGGGCCCGCTTCGACGGGTGCGCGGACACGCTGAGGCTGTACTACGGCGGCTACTCCGGCCCCCGCTACTCCTACTACGAGGTCCGGTACACGTATCCGTCTCAGCCCGGCTGGTACAGCTGGCAGCTGCGCATCGGCGAGTACCGCGTCGCCACGGTGGACGCGCCCGCGCGCGGGGACTGGAACTTCAAGGTCAGGGCGTGTGCCGGTGCCGTCGACGAGGCGGGGCCCGGCAGCTGCACCGCCTGGTCCCCGCAGCTCTTCCTGCACGCCGTCTGACCCCGCCGGCCCGCTACCGGGTCACCCGCACCGGTGCCGACACCGTCACCTGGTCCAGGTCAGACACACGGACCGTCGCCTTCATCGTCCAGGTGCCCGGGAGGGGCAGGGTGAAGGCGGGGGTGGACCAGTAGCCGCCGCGGTCGGTGAGCCTGGTGTCCAGCGGTCCCAGGCGCTGTGCCGGGAGCGTGAGGGTGACGCGGAGCTCGGGCACCGTGGCGAGGCCGCCGTCGGGGCCGTAGATCACCGCCTGGAGGGAGTTGGTGCCGACGCGGCCGGGGTCCAGGGTGATCTGGATTTTGCCGCGGCCGCCGGGGGCGCCGGTGTCGAAGGGGATCGTGGTGACCGAGGCCGTGTCGACGCCCGTCGCCGCCGACGGCGTGGCCGAGGCGGACTCCATGGCCGCGCGGCCCGGGACCGTGCTGGTCAGGAGGGTGGTCAGGGCCAGGACCAGCGCGGCGGCCACCGCCTCCACGAGGACCGAGCGGCGCAGGAGACGGAGGGACGGGGCCACGGGCGGCTCCGGGGGGAGTTCGGGCAGCGGGGGGCCCGTGGCCGGCTCGGGGACGCGGACACGGACGGCGGCACCCGCGGGGCGGGCCAGCCGGGCCGTCCAGGTGCGGGAGCAGGCCGCCGCGAGGAGCAGTGCGGTGACCGCCGCCAGCTTCGCCAGGAGCGTGCGGCCGTACGTGGTGTCCGTGAGCGCCTGCCAGGAGCCCAGGCCCCGCCAGGACTGGTAGACGCCGGTCACGACCAGGACCACCACGGACGTGAACGCCAGACGGGAGAAGCGGGCCGGGACCGAGGCCGGCAGGGCGGCAGCCGCTTCCGGGGCGCGCCGCAGCGTCCACAGGAGCGCCGCCAGGCCGCCGAGCCAGGCCGCCATGGCCAGCAGGTGCAGGGTGGACGAGGCGATCGCCGCCGGGACCTGGATGCCGGCCGAGGCGTGGTCGGACGCCGACCAGGTCAGCGCCAGGGCGACGGCGAGGGCCGTGGCCGCGGCGAGGCCGGCGCGGCGCGGGAGCCTGACCCGGCGGGTGCCGAGGAGGGTCGCGGCGGCCCCGGCCAGGAGCAGCAGCGCCAGGCGGAGGAGCAGGAGCCGGCCGGGGCGGGTCGTCGCCGTGTGGGTGAGGGCGGAGACGGAGAAGGCGGTCGTCGGGGAGGCGGCCTCCTCGTAGGGGGCTCGCAGGAGGTACCCGGCGAGGGTGGAGACCAGGAGCGTGACCGCGGCGGCCAGGGCGGGGGTGCGCAGGTGGGCCGTCGTCGGCGGACGGCAGTAGGCCACGAACGCGGCCGTGCCGAGGAGGAGGGCCAGGGAGAGGTAGGCGAGGTAGCGCGCGATGGTGTGCAGGGCCGTGGTGGCCCGGTTCTCCGTGCGGTCCTGGGAGAGGGCCGCCGGTGCCGCCGTGCGTTTCCCGACCGAGAAGGTGAGGGCGCCGGACACCGGGTGGCTGTCGGCCGACACCACCCGCCAGGCAACCGTGTACGTCCCGGTGACGAGCCGGGCGGGCAGCGCGATCCGCGCGGTGTCGGAGCGGCCGGCGGCGTGGCCGGCGGGACCGGTGCGGACGCGGCGGTTGTCGGGGTCGTAGACCCGGAAGGAGTCGGTCAGCAGGCCGACCGACTCGGTGAAGGTGAGGGTGACGTGGCGGGGGGCGGAGCGCAGGACGGTCCCGTCGGCGGGGTCCGTCGCGCGCAGGACGGCGTGGGCGGAGGCGGGCGTCGCCGCGACGAGGAGGAGGGCGGGCAGGAGAGCGGGGAGGAGCAGGGCGAGCAGGAACGTGCCGGCCGAGCGCCGCGCCGGGCCGCGCCCTCCGCACGGCCGGCGGTCGCTGTTCCGGGCTCGCTCACGGTCTGTGCCGTGGGCTCCGTCGTTGTCCGCGTCGCGCAGCACCGTCAGCCTCCGTTCCCGCCGTGCCCCGTGCCTCCCTCTAGGTACGGGGGGAACGGGCCGCGTGCTCACCAGGCCGGACGGGTCGTCAGTGCGCCGTCCCTCACCGGTCCCGGGCGGAGGCGGCCGCCGCCGGCGTGCGATCAGCTCGTCGGGGGCCGTTCCGGGGGGAAGACCGCCTCCCGCTCCAGGAAGGCGAGTTGCGCGTGCTTCTCCGGCAGGTACACGTCGGGCAGGTCTACCTCGGGCAGGACGACGGCGGGGCCGCGCGCGAAGCCCTGGCGTTCGAAGCGGGCGATGGCCTTGGCGTTGCGCACGTCCGGGTCGACCACGACCCGGTGGCGGTCCAGGACCCGCAGCACGTAGGTCGTGATCGCCGTCAGCAGGGCGGACGTCCAGCCGGGGCGCGGGCCGTCGGGGCCCGCCGGGGCGAGGAGGAGGTGGACGCCGACGTCGCCGGGGCGGACGTCGTAGCACGCGCCGACCCGGTCGGCGGACGGCTCGTACGTCTGGAGGAGCGCGGCCGGTGCACGGTCCACGGTGACCAGGTGGGCGTGGTGGGTGTCGAGCGTGTCCATGTGGGCGTAGATCTCGGCGACCTGGGTCCGGGTCAGGCCGTTCATGCCCCAGAACGCGGCGCGTTCGTCGCTGACCCAGGCGTGGACCAGGTCCGTGTCGCCCTCCGGGTCCAGGGGGCGGATGCGGACGGTGCCGTAGCCGTCGACGTGCTGGACGTGCAGGTCGGTCATCGGATTCCTCGTTGTCCTCGTTCTCTTCGGTCTGCTCGGTTCCCCGGTGCCCTCGTTGTCGTCCACGGGGTCCACGGGGTCGGGGGTGAGCCGGGTCCAGTCGGTGACCACCGGGACCAGTTCTCCCTCGAGCCACAGGGGGAGTTGGTCGCGGTGGTGGGCGGCGCCGGGTACTCCGTCGGCGCCGAAGGGGACCACCCAGCGGCTGTTGGCGCGGTCGGCCAGATCCCAGACGTAGCGGGCGGCCGGGCCGCGGGCGGCGCGGTCGGTGAGACCGGGGACGGCGGAGGTGCACAGCACGCAGTCGTGGTCGCCGGCGAGACCGGGTCCGTCCGTGCCGCCGGGGTCCGGGACCGGCGGGAGCGCCGTCCAGGGGGCCAGGCGGTGGGTGGCCGACCAGGGGCCGGACGGGGGCGCGGCGGCGACCTCCTCCAGGGCGGCACGGACCGCTGCCGCGCGGTCGATGCCGTACAGGTCCTCGGCGCGCAGGAGGTGTTCGAGGGCGTGGCCGACGCGCGGGACGAGGGCCAGCCAGGGAAGCAGGACGTCCGGGTAGGCCGGGGGCTCGGTGAGCGGGGCGAGGACCGGATGGGCGGCGAGCCGGCGCACGAGCGCGCCGCGCACCGCCGCGTACGCCGCCGCGTCCGTGCTGTCCGCCGCCATCCGGCGGTCCCAGGCGAGCAGGCGGTCCCGGAGGGCGGACGCGGCCGGGCCGAGGCCGGTGAGGGCGGCGAGGCGGTCCAGGAGGGCCGCGGCGGAGCCGAGGTGGGTGTCGGTGTGGACCGCGGGCATGCCGTCGGCCGTCCAGATGGGGCGCGCGTCGAGCAGGGCGCGGATGCGGGCGGCGCGGTGGGGTGGGGCGAACTCGACGCCGAGGGGGGCGGCGAGGCCGCGGGCGTTGGCCATCACCGCGATCCCGTTCTCGGTGGCCGGGCGGGCGTACGGCGTCTCGTGCACGCCCTGCCAGGCGTGGCCGGGTTCCCAGGCGGGGACCGGGCGCAGGCGGTTGGCCTCGGCGCGGAGGGGGACGTGACCGGCGACGCGGTGCAGGGTGCCTCCCGTCGTGTCGGCGGCCTGGACGACGTTGACCGGCTCGGCCCAGGCGTCCAGGGCGGCGTCGACGTCGGCGACCGTGCGGGCGCGCAGGAGGGGGAGGAGGGCGCTGAACCCGAGGTCCTCGGTCACGCGGGGTGGGTAGCGCAGGGCGAGCGCCTCGGCCGCGCCGTCGGCCGGATCCTCGCTCCGGCCCGCACCACCGGTGCGGGCCGCGCCGCCGGGTGCGGGTGGCCCGAGCGGTGCGTCCCCGCCGTCGGCGGCCCCGCCCGCGCGCGCGGCGATCGCCTCCAGTCCCTCCGGTCCCCCGGCTATCACCGGGCCCCGGGGGGTCTCGATGACCTCCGTCTCGACGGGGGGTTCGCCCGCGATGTGGATGGTTTCGGTGTGGCGGGTGACGCGGTGCCAGGTGCCGTCCGGGCCCAGGGCCTCGACGCCGGCGCCGGTGCGGCGGAGCCGCTCGCGGTAGAGGTCCTGGTAGTCGGCCATGGCGTTGGTGATGGCCCAGGCGACCGTGCCGGTGTGGCCGAAGTGGGCGATGCCGGGGACGCCGGGCACGGCCAGGCCGACGACGTCGAACTCGGGACAGCAGAGGTGGATCTGCTGGTAGACACCGGGGTCCTCGATGAAACGGTGCGGGTCGCCGGCGATCAGGGCGTGCCCCGTCTGCGTGCGCTCGCCGGTGACCAGCCAGCCGTTGCTGCCCGCCGTACCGGGCCCGTCGGTGGCGAACAGGCCGACCGCCTCGGGGCCGAGGTGCCGTATCGCCTGCTCGCGCCAGAGCTTGGCCGGGAAGCCCGCGAAGAGGATGTGCGTGCCGAGCCAGACACCGAGGGGCGTCCAGGGCTGCCAGCGGCCGGGGGTCAGACCGGTGCGGGCGAACTCGGGGGCGCGGCCGGCTCCGGCGGGCAGCCCCTCGTTGACCCCGTCGACGTACGCCCGCACCCAGTCGGCCGTCTCCGGGTCCCGGCGTTCCAGCGCGGCGTAGCAGCGGCGGGCGGTGTCGTCGAGCCGGGCCCGGCGGGCGAAGACGTCCCAGGAGAGCGCCTCGGCACCGAGGAAGGAGGCGGAGCTGCCCTGGGCCCGGTGGCGTTCGGTCTCCAGCTGCCAGGCCCGGTCGTGGGCGGTGACCCGGCCCTGGGCACGGGCGAGTTCACGGGCGCTGGACGCGCGCAGATGGGGGATGCCCCAGGCGTCGCGGTAGGTCTCGATGGTCACCCGGGAATTCCCCCTGCGCTCTGAGTTTTAGGTTAGCCTTGCCTAAGTTTCTGTGGCGGAAGCGTACGCGAACGGTGGAGGGGTCATGGGGCAGGGGCGGGGTTGGGAAGGCGCGGTCCTCAGACTGCTGCGCGCCAAGGACTTCGTACTGACCGTTCTCGACACGGAGGACGTCACCCCGCACTACCGGCGGCTCCGGCTGAGCGACGGCGGGCTGCTCGCCGAGACCGGCGTCCACCCCACCCTGTGGGTACGGCTGTGGTTCTCCGCCGGCGGCCGGCCCCACCAGCGCGCCTACACCCTCGTCGACCCCGACCCCGCCGCCGGCACCTTCGGCCTGGAGTTCGCCCTGCACGAGGGCACGGCCTCCGACTGGGCGCGGGCCGCGCGGCCCGGCGACACGATCGAGGCCACCGTCCAGGGCACCGGTTTCAGGGACCCCGAACCGGCGCCCTCCCACATCGCCGCGATCGGCGACCCGGCCTCGCTGCCCGCGCTCAACTCCCTGCTCGGGGCGCTGGGTGCGGCCCCGGCCACCGTCTGGTTCGAGGGGGACCCGGCGGGGCTGCCCTGCCGGACCGTGCCCGGCCGGCACGAGATGCGGGCGGTTCCCCGCCGCGACGCGGGCGCCCACCTGGTCCAGCGGGTCCGCGCCGAGCTGCCCGCCGTACTGGCCGGCACACCGCACCCGTACGTCTGGATCGCCTGCGACACGGCGACCACCCGCACGCTCGCGGCGTACGCCCGCAAGGACCTCGGCGTGCCGAAGCACCGCGTGCACGCCCTCGGGTACTGGCGGGCGGAGTGAGCGACGACGGACGCGCCGGGAGCGGCCGGCAACGGCCGGCCGCCCGGCGGGCGGAGCCGTCCCGCGCGCGGGACCATCGACGCATGGACGTCACCCTGCACCTCGCCCAGGACCCCGCGGCCGACGCGCTGCTCGGGCGTTCCGCGCTCGCCGCGCTGACCGGGATGCTGCTGGACCAGCAGATCCCCATGGAGTGGGCGTTCAAGGGACCCCGCACCATCGCCGACCGGCTCGGCACGGACGACCTGGACGCGCACGAGATCGCGGCGATGGATCCGGAGGCCTTCGCCGCGCTGCTCTCCGAGAAGCCCGCGGTGCACCGCTACCCGGGCTCGATGGCGAAGCGGATCCAGCAGCTGTGCCAGTACCTCGTCGAGCACTACGACGGGGACGCGGAGGCGGTCTGGCGGGAGGTGGACAGCGGGGCCGAACTGCTGCGGCGGCTGGAGGACCTGCCGGGGTTCGGCAAGCAGAAGGCGCAGATCTTCCTGGCCCTGCTCGGCAAACGGCTCGGCGTCGCACCCGAGGGCTGGCGGGAGGCCGCGGGAGCCTACGGCGAACCGGAGTCCTTCCGGTCCGTCGCCGACATCACCGGCCCCGAGTCCCTGGCCAAGGTCCGCGCCCACAAACAGGAGATGAAGGCGGCGGCGAAGGCGGCCAAGGCGGCGAAGAGGTGACGTAGGGACACCGGCGGGCCGTCACCTCCGGGCCCGAGCCGCCAGGAAGGAGGACCCGCGGAACGGGACCCGGCCACGGTCCGCCCCGGCCCGGAGCGTTCGGCCGGCCGCGCACCCGGGAACGGCCGGATCCCCACGCCCCGGGAACGGCCGGGAGCCACCCCGCCCCCGCCGGCCACCGCGCCATCCCCATCACCCGTTCGGCCCACCCCGCTGGCCGCCGCCGTCCGGCCGGTCTCAGCATGGGGCATGAGCGAGGTACCGAGCAGCGGTCCTGAGCGGGACCGGGCGTACGACGACCGGCATGTTCACGCGGGGGCGTCAGCGGGCGGGCATCCCGCGGCGGCGCCGCCCGGCACTCACCATGAGCCGGAGCCGCCGTTCGAAGGCCCCCTGCACGCCCTGTCCCGGGCCGCCTGGCAGGTCGTCCTGCTCACCGGGATCGGTTCCCTGGTGCTGGGCGTCCTGGTGCTGATCTGGCCGGGCGCCTCCCTGCTGGCCGCCGGTGTGCTGTTCGGCCTCTACCTGGTGTACAGCGGGGTCCTCCAGCTGGTGTCCGCGTTCGGCACGCACCGGGCGACCTCGCTGCGCGTGCTCGCCTTCATCAGCGGCGCGCTGTCCATCCTGCTCGGCCTGTTCTGCTTCCGCGGGCCCATGCAGTCGATCCTGCTGCTCGCCCTGTGGATCGGCATCGGCTGGGTGTTCCGCGGCATCACGCAGACCCTGGCCGCCGTGCACGACTCCCGGATGCCCGCCCGGGGCTGGCAGATCTTCCTCGGGATCCTGACCTTCGTCGCCGGGATCGTGCTCATCGACTCGCCGTTCGAGTCGGTCGCCGTGCTGACCCTCGTCGGCGGGATCTGGCTGGTCGCGGTGGGGATCGTGGAGATCGTGACCGCGTTCGGCATCCGCAGCCGGACCCGCCACGTCCCGCAGACGCTCTGACACCGCCACGGCCGGCGCCGTGCCCCCCCCACCCGTCCGGCGACCGCCACACCCGTCCCGGCGACCACCGCGCGCCCCCGCTCACGACCGCAGGGCCCCGCGCCACCGCCAACGCGCCCAGGACCGCCGTCGACCCCGCGTGCCGCATGTACTCCGTGCGGGTGGTTGTCGCCCCCGGCGTGCTGCGCCTTCCGCGTGCCGCGGGAAAAAAGCCGGCGTGAGCAGGAGCAGCAGCACGCCCCGGAGCCGTACCTGGCTACGCGTCCTCGTGCTGCTCCTCGCCCTGTGGGTCCCCGGCGCGCACGTGCCGGCCCAGGCGTTCACGGATCTCGCCGTGGCGGCCGAGACGGCCGAGCACGACGTCCTCGACACGCCGCTACGGCCGCCCGCCCGCGTGATCCACCGGGCCGACGCGCCCGAGCGCCTCGCTCCTCTCCCCGCCCCCGCGCCCGCCCGTCCGGCGGCCCCTGCGGGCCCCGCCGCGCCCCGGGCGCCGTACACCGCGCCCCTGCTGCGCACGGTGGTCCTGCGCTGCTGACAGACCCGCGTTCCCGCGAGGTCAGTCGGCTCGACGCAAGGAGCACCACAGCCATGCCCAAGGATCCCTACGCCGTCCTGCGCGCCCTGCTGCGCGCGGAGGCCCGGCGCGGTACGGCGCCGCGGCCGGACCAGCGGACACCGGAACCCCAGCGGTCGCCCGAGGAACGGGACCGCTGACCCGGCACCGGCGGGGGCGGCCTACCGCCTCCGCCGGGCGGTGCCGAAGAGGGAGCGGGTGATCTCGCGGCCGAGCTGGGTCCCGACCGAGCGGGCCAGCGACTTGAACATCCCGCTGCCGACGACCTGTTCGACCAGCGAGGGCTCCTCCCGGGTGGCGCGCTCGGCGGCCGGCTCCGGCGTCCGCGGCGCGGGCCTCGCGGCGCTCAGCCTCTCGTACGCCGACTCGCGGTCCACAGCCTGTGCATAACGGTCGTGGAGCGGGGACTCGCGGACCGCCCGGTCGAGTTCGGCGGGGTCCACCGGGCCCATCAGGGACTGCGGGGCGCGCAGCCGGGTGGCGGCGACCGGGGTCGGCGCGCCGGTCTCGCTGAGCACGGTCACCACGGCCTCGCCGGTGCCCAGCCCGGTGAGCAGTTCCTCCAGGTCGTACGCCGATCTCGGAAAGGTCTGCACGGTCGCCCTGAGGGCCTTCTGGTCGTCGGGGGTGAAGGCGCGCAGGGCGTGCTGGACACGGTTGCCGAGCTGGCCGAGGACGTCGCCGGGCACGTCCTTGGGGGTCTGGGTGACGAAGAAGACGCCGACGCCCTTGGACCGGATCAGGCGGACGGTCTGGGTGATCGACTCCAGGAACGCCCTGGACGCGTCGTCGAACAGCAGGTGCGCCTCGTCGAAGAAGAACACCAGCTTGGGCTTGTCGGCGTCGCCGATCTCGGGCAGGTCGTGGAAGAGGTCGGCGAGCAGCCACATCAGGAACGTCGAGAAGAGCAGCGGTTTGTCCTGCACCTGCGCGAGTTCGAGGACGGAGACGACGCCCCGCCCGTCCCGCGCCGTGCGCAGGAAGTCCGCCGTGTCGAACTCCGGCTCGCCGAAGAAGTCCGTCATGCCCTGCGCCTCGAAGGCCGTCAGGGAACGCAGGATCACCCCGGCCGTGGCACTGGACAGGCCGCCGATCTCCTTCAGCTCGGCCCTGCCCTCGTCGGAGGTGAGGAAGGCGACGACCGCCCGCAGGTCCTTGAGGTCGATCAGCTCCAGGCCCTTGGTGTCGGCGTAGTGGAAGATCAGGCCGAGGGACTGCTCCTGGGTCTGGTTCAGCCGGAGCACCTTGGCCAGCAGCACCGGGCCGAAGCTGGTGACGGTGGCCCGTACCGGGACGCCGTGGCCGAGGCCGCCGAGCGCGAAGAACTCCGCCGGGAAGCCGGCCGGGGTCCACTCCTGGCCCACGTCGGCGGACCGCTGCCGCACCCGCTGGTTCGGCTGCCCCGGCCGCGCGATGCCGGACAGGTCGCCCTTGATGTCCGCGAGGAACACGGGCACGCCCTGCGCCGACAGCTGCTCGGCGATCAGCTGGAGGGTCTTGGTCTTGCCGGTGCCGGTGGCGCCCGCGACCAGCCCGTGCCGGTTGAGCACGGGCAGCGGGATGCGGACCGGCGCGTCGGCGCGACACGCCCCGTCCCACAGAAGGGCGCCGAGATCGAGCGCGGGGCCCGTGAAGGCGTAACCGGAGGCGATCTTCCGGGCCTCCGCGGGCAGTGCGGGCACTCCCTGCGGGCCGGTGGGCGGCACGGTCTCGCTGTCACTCATCTCCGACCCCTGTCCCCGTAGTAACCCGTATGCCCGTTTTGATCCATCTTTTCAAGCCTCGCACTCCGCCGCCATGGCTGCGCCCGGAACGTCTTGACCGGTAGGCTTTCCGTGTGATCTTCAAGCGCATCGGAAACGGCCGGCCGTACCCCGACCACGGCCGGGAGAGCACCCGGCAGTGGGCGGACGTCGCGCCGCGCCCGGTCCGCCTCGATCAGCTCGTGACCACCAAGCAGCAGCTCGACCTCGAGACCCTGCTGGCGGAGGACTCGACGTTCTACGGCGACCTCTTCGCGCACGTCGTGAAGTGGCAGGGCGACCTCTACCTGGAGGACGGCCTGCACCGCGCGGTGCGCGCCGCCCTCCAGCAGCGCCAGGTGCTGCACGCGCGCGTGCTCGAACTGGACTGACCCGGCGCGACACGGTCGTTGGCCCTTTCGGGTTCCGCTGAGCGGCATCAACTGATCATCTGATAGGCATCGCCGCTCGGGCGCACTACGCTGCGCCCATGAGCATGCTGACTCCCCCCGGCATGGGCGGCCAGTACCGCATCACGGGGGACAAATACCCTCGGATGCGTCCGCCCCGGCGGCGCGGCAGGCTCGTGGCCGTCGTGGTGGCGTCCGTCGCCGCGCTCGGCCTGATCGGCTGGGGCACGCTCCAGCTCATCGACGTCTTCACCGGCGGCGGCGACAAGTACACGGCGAACGGTTCCACGACGGGCTGCCGGACCAAGGCCGCCGCGGCCCCGGCCGCCCAGGTGCACGCCCTGCCCAGGCCCGGCCAGATCACCGTGAACGTCTACAACGCGACCAAGCGGACCGGGCTCGCCAAGACCACCGCGGACGAGCTGAGGAAACGCGGCTTCAAGATCGGCGACGTGGGCAACGCCTCGAAGCAGTACGACAAGAAGGTCAAGGGCACCGGGATACTCCTCGGCTCCGCCGCCGCGCAGGACACCTCACTGCGCGTCCTCGGCACCCAGCTCGCCGGTGCGCAACTGCGCGCCGACACCCGCAAGGGGGCCGACCTCGACCTCGTCATCGGCGACGCCTTCAAGGGCCTGTCGAAGCCGGCGGACGCGGACCAGGCGCTGGCCGCCCTGACCGCGCCGAAGCCGGCGGCCTCCCCGAAGAAGGGCTGCTGAGGAGCGCCCCGGAAGGGGCGCGGGGAACCGCGCGACCGGCCACGACGCACCCGTGCCCGCGGACGGCGCCCAGGCGGGATCCCCCCTGGGCGCGGAGGACTACTCGGCGGCCCCGTACAGCCGGTCCCCGGCGTCGCCCAGTCCCGGCACGATGTACCCGAGCTCGTTGAGGTGGTCGTCGACCGCCGCCGTGACCACGGTGACCGGCGTCCCCGCCAGCTCCCGCTCCATGACCTCGACGCCCTCGGGGGCGGCCAGCAGGACCACCGCCGTGACGTCGTCGGCACCCCGCTTGATCAGTTCCTGGATCGCCGCGACCAGCGTGCCGCCCGTGGCCAGCATCGGGTCCAGGACGTAGACCTGGCGGCCCGACAGGTCCTCCGGCATGCGCGAGGCGTACGTGGACGCCTGCAGCGTCTCCTCGTTGCGGATCATGCCCAGGAAGCCCACCTCGGCGGTCGGCAGCAGCCGGACCATGCCGTCCAGCATGCCGAGGCCGGCCCGCAGGATCGGCACCACCAGCGGGCGGGGACGGGCGAGCTTGACGCCCGTGGTCGTCGCGACCGGCGTCTGGATGTCGACGGCCTCGGTGCGCACGTCCCGCGTGGCCTCGTAGGCGAGCAGGGTGACCAGTTCGTCGGCGAGCCGCCGGAAGGTCGCGGAGTCGGTGCGCTGGTCGCGCAGCGTGGTGAGCTTGTGGGCGACCAGGGGGTGGTCGACGACATGGAGACGCATGCCCCTAACGGTACCTGCGCCCCGGGCCGCCCTCGCGCTGGCGTCAAACAGGCCATCCGGGGGAAAGTGGGAGGGACGGACTGGGGTGGTGTGACGTGTCTGACCTGCCTGACCCGCTCGCGGACGCCTCCGGGCCCACCGGTGACACGGCCGGCCCCGGGGCGCGGTCCGCGCGCGATTCCGACAAGCCCGAGAGCGAGACCGAACGCCGGCGCCGCCGCGCGCAGTTCCTGCGCGATCTGGCCGAGGCGCGGGCCCTGCGCGCCCGGGTCCAGCCCCGGCGCGCCAAGGCCGCACGGCTGCGCCACGCGATGCGCATGCGCACGTTCCGCTGGTAGTTCCGGGGCCCGTTCCCGGGACGGATGATCCGTGCTCGCGCCGGTGCGGGGAGGTGGGCGTGCGTGAGCGCCGGGGAAAGCCGCGTACGATCCGCAGGTGGCGGCAATGAGCGAGCTGGTGAACCGATCACCGATCCACGATCGAAACAGCCAGACACAGGGAGCCGAAGACGTCCCCTGGAGGCCTTCTTTCTGCCACGATTCCGAGTGGGTGGGGCTCGGAGCCCAGCTCTCTCCGCCCAAGTACCTCCGCCGGGGGGACCCCCAACCGGCACGCCTATGACCAGTGGGAGAGTCACGGTGTACTTCGCCGCACTGCTCGCGCGCACCGAAGACGGGTGGGAAGCGAGCGACACAGAGCTCGACGATGTGGAGACCCTGTCGGATCTGGCCGACCTGGCCCGGGAAGCCTCTCCCGACGAGGACACGGTGCTCGTCCTGATCGAGCAGGAGGACGCCTGGTTCGGTGTCGTCCGCGTGGACGGCGAGGACGACCCTCGCATCTACGTCTCGGACGCCGCCGCCGCCCAGCGCAGCGCGTACGGGGAGCTGCTGCTCACCGACGAGCTGCTCGGCCGGGAGCCCGGCGCGGACGACGGACCGGACCTGGACTCCCTGGACCTCGACGGCACCGAGGACGGCGAGTCCGAGGACGACGAGGAGGAGGGTGCCGCCACCGACGCGGTGCCGCACAGCCCGGTGGGCGACAGCGAGATCCTCGACGACCTGGGCATCAGCGAGAAGGAACTGCGCGCCCTGGACGCCGACGACGCGCTGAACACGATCGCCGAGGCCCTGGGTGCCTCGGAGGTGCTGGAGACCGTCCGCTGACCGCACCGCAGCGAGCGCAGGACGGCACGCCGGACCCGGTGCGGGACCCCTGGCGGGCCGCGATGCGGCTCGCTCTGGACGAGGCCGGGCTGGCCGTCCGGGGCGGAGACGTCCCGGTCGGTGCCGTCGTGCTGTCCCCGGACGGTACGACGGTGCTCGGTGCCGGGCACAACGAGCGTGAGGCCACCGGTGATCCCACGGCCCACGCCGAGGTGCTCGCGATCCGGCGGGCGGCGGCCCGGATCGGGGAGTGGCGGCTGACCGGCTGCACGCTCGTCGTCACGCTGGAGCCGTGCACGATGTGCGCGGGCGCGCTCGTCCAGTCCCGGGTGGACCGGGTGGTCTACGGCGCCCGGGACGAGAAGGCGGGCGCGGCCGGCTCCCTGTGGGACGTGGTGCGCGACCGCCGGCTCAATCACCGGCCGGAGGTCATCGAGGGCGTGCTCGCGGCGGAGTGCGCCCGGCTCCTCACCGAGTTCTTCCGTGCCCGCTGAGCCGCCGCCGCATATCGATTTCGAACCACGGCCCCCCGTGCTGTAGGGTCTCCCTCGGTAGCGTGTCCGAGCGGCCGAAGGAGCTCGCCTCGAAAGCGAGTGTGGCGCAAGTCACCGAGGGTTCAAATCCCTCCGCTACCGCTCGTGGAAGGGCCCCGTCGACCGACGGGGCCCTTCGCGCGTTCCGGACGCAACGCGCGCGTGGCGGCGCGCTGTTGGTCACGGGGGAGGGCCCGAACGTTACACTCGCGGCCGGCAGGGAGCAGGGGCCCGACGGGCACTGGTACAGGGGAGGCCGCGGTGGCGGTGAACGCCAAGAAGATCGCCGTGTACGTGCTCGTGGTCTTCGCGCTGTACGTGATCATCACGGATCCGGCCAAGGCGGCCGACTACGTCCAGATAGGCTTCGAGGGCATATCGGACGCCGCGAAGGCCGTCGGCGACTTCATGACCTGGGTCGCCCACGGAGGAAAGAGCTGAGGTACACCCCATGATCCGCCACCTGGTCCTCTTCAAGCTCAACGAGGGTGTCCGGCGTGACGATCCGCGGGTCGTGGCGGGCGTGGAGGCCCTCCGGGCCCTCGGCGGCCGGATCGAGGAGCTGCGCTTCTGGGAGTGCGCCTGGAACATCAGCGACCGGCCGATCGCCTACGACTTCGCGATCAACTCGGCCGTCGAGGACGCCGAGGCCCTCAAGCGCTATCTGGAGCACCCGGCCCATCAGGCGGGCGTCGCGCTGTGGCGCGAGTTCGCCACCTGGGTGATCGCCGACTACGAGTTCTGAGCCCCGCGCCGACCTGAACCCCTCGCCGTTCCGGCGAGGGGTTTTCCGTGGTTGCGGCGAGGGTTTTTTCGTGCGATGCGTACCCAACTCGTCAGCGTTTGAACCACAACACGGGGTTACTGGGTGCTTGCACACAGTGCACATGTCTTGTGATGCTATGACCGCTTTTGACGGATGATTGACCGATGAAGAGGTGGCGTTGACCGTGTCGGCCAGTACTGCGCCGCCCCAGGAAGAGGCGCCCGCTCCGACCCCGGCGGCCCCCGAGAAGCGCCGCGGCGCGGACACCCGGGCCCTGACCCAGGTGCTCTTCGCCGAACTGAAGGACCTCACCCCCGGCACGCCGGAGCACAACCGGGTGCGCGGAGCGCTGATCGAGGCGAACCTCCCGCTCGTGCGCTACGCCGCCGCCCGTTTCCGCTCCCGCAACGAGCCCATGGAGGACGTCGTCCAGGTCGGCACCATCGGACTGATCAACGCCATCGACCGCTTCGACCCCGACCGGGGCGTGCAGTTCCCCACCTTCGCGATGCCCACCGTGGTCGGCGAGATCAAGCGGTACTTCCGGGACAACGTCCGCACGGTCCACGTCCCGCGCCGGCTGCACGAGCTGTGGGTGCAGGTCAACAGCGCCACCGAGGACCTGACCACGCTCCACGGCCGCTCGCCGTCCACCGCCGAGATCGCCGACCGGCTGCGCATCAGCGAGGACGAGGTGCTCAGCTGCATCGAGGCGGGACGCTCGTACCACGCCACCTCGCTGGAGGCCGCCCAGGAGGGCGACGGACTGCCCGGGCTGCTCGACCGGATCGGCTACGAGGACCCGGCCCTCGACGGCGTGGAACACCGCGACCTGGTCCGCCATCTCCTCGTCCAGCTCCCCGAGAGAGAACAGCGCATCCTTCTTCTGCGCTACTACAGCAATCTCACCCAGTCACAGATCAGCGCCGAACTCGGCGTCTCCCAGATGCATGTATCGCGCCTCCTCGCCCGTAGCTTCCAGCGGCTGCGTTCCGCAAATCGGATCGACGCTTAGCCGCAGCAGATGCCGAGGCGACGGATGCATGGCGGGCGCACGGAAGCACGCGCCCCGAACGCCACTGCATCGCAAACCTGATCGAGGAGTAACCGGCGCGAGCGAATCGCTCACCAGCGCTGTTGCCGACACTTCGGTGCCGAAAGGCCGTCAGACCCGTTGTTTCCAGGGCCGATTCGGTTCTCACATGTCGACATGTCGGTACAGCGCGTTGCCGACATGTGACATTCTGCGGGAAGCGCGTTTGCCGTGGCTCCGGCTCCGGTATTCAGGTGAAGGCTGCGTTGCTCGAAAGAGACGGCGCCGCCGCGACCGTCCCGCGACCCAAAGGGGGTGGCATGTCCGCAGACCAGGGCAGCTCGAAGGTGCTGACGCCCACGATGAGCGAGGCAGCGCCCAAGGAGCTCGACGCTCTCGACGTCCTCGACGGCTTCGAGGGTGTCACGGCCCTCGAAGCCGTGCCGTCCCCGGCCGCCGAACCGGCCGCCGAAGCTGTCCCGGCCGCGCAGGTCACGGCCACCATCGACACCCGCACCCTGTCCCGCTCGCTGTTCCTGCGCCTGGCCGCGCTGGACGAGAACAGCCCCGAGCGGGCGTACGTCCGGGACACCCTGATCGAGCTGAACCTGCCGCTGGTCCGCTACGCGGCGGCGCGGTTCCGCTCGCGCAACGAACCGATGGAGGACATCGTCCAGGTCGGCACCATCGGCCTGATCAAGGCGATCGACCGGTTCGACTGCGAACGGGGCGTGGAGTTCCCGACGTTCGCGATGCCGACGGTCGTGGGCGAGATCAAGCGGTTCTTCCGCGACACCTCCTGGTCGGTGCGCGTGCCGCGCCGGCTCCAGGAGCTGCGCCTGGCCCTCACCAAGGCCAGCGACGAGCTGTCCCAGAAGCTGGACCGCTCCCCCACGGTGACCGAGCTGGCGGCCGTCCTCGGTGTCTCCGAGGAGGACGTGGTCGACGGCCTCGCGGTCGGCAACGCCTACACCGCCTCCTCCCTCGACTCGCCGGCCCCCGAGGACGACGGCGGCGAGGGCTCGCTCGCCGACCGGCTCGGCTACGAGGACGCGGCCCTGGAGGGCGTGGAGTACCGGGAGTCCCTCAAGCCGCTGCTGGCCAAGCTCCCGCCCCGGGAGCGCCGGATCATCATGCTCCGCTTCTTCGCCAACATGACCCAGTCGCAGATCGGCGAGGAGGTCGGTATCTCCCAGATGCACGTCTCCCGCCTGCTGACCCGGACGCTGGCACAGCTGCGGGAGGGCCTGATCTCGGACTGACGCTTCCCGTGCGCGTCACGTCCGTTCCCACCTGACGAGGTGCCGGCCACCATGGCCGGACGCTTCGTACCGGGATGCCGCGTACGACGACATGGACGCGTGGCCGCCGAGGCGCCGTCACGGCAGCGTCGGCGGCCCTCGTCCGTCTGGGCGGGGTGCTCGCCGCGTGCGCGGGCGGTGGTCCGGGCGGCGGCTGCACCGCGGTCGGCGCGGGGCCGGGCGGCCCGCCGGCCGTGACGCCGTCCGGGTCGGTGGTCCTCGTGCCGCTCGACGGGCACAGGGGCCGCGGTGGACCCGGGAGCGCCCCGCGCGGGACCGGCCCCGCCGCGCGTACGGAGGGACCGGCCCCGTCCGGCGATCCGCGCTCCGCCCCGCCGGTGCCGACACCTGCCGGCACGGACAGCTGCGGCACCCACCGGCCCCGCGGCGGCCCGGACGGTCGTACGACTCCCCCGGCAGCCTCGCCGAGCCCGGCCGCCCCGAGCCGTACGACGGCACCCGCCACGCCCGCCGACCTCTCCTGGAGCGCACCGGTGACCGAGGACACCGGCGAGCGGTGGTGCCAGCGGGTGACCGTCGCCTTCCGCAACGCGGGCGGTACGGCGGTGCGTTCGGAGTCGGTGACGTTCGGGACGCACGTCATCGGCGCGCTCGGCGTCGACTGGGGCACGGTCGCGTCGACCGTGGAGCTGCCGGTGCCGGTCGCGCCGGGTGCGAGCGCGAACCCCACCTGGACGGTCTGCGTCGACGCCTGGCGCGTGCCGCTCGGCATGCACATCGAGACGCGGGACGTGTCCGTCCGGTGGGCGTGAGTCCTACCGCACGGCCAGGTAGGCGACGCCGGCCACGACCGCGAGTGCCACGATCACGCCGATGATCAGACCGACCCGGGGGCCGGATGAGGCCGCCTGCTGCCGCTCCGCCTGCGGGGCCTCGTCGACGAACGCGCGGAACATCTGGGTGCTGCCTGCCGGGTCGTAATTGCCCTGGGGGCCCTGGGTGTTAGCCATGGCCCGAGACCCTAGCGAATCCCGGTGACCGACCCAAGTGCGGGGCCACCGGGACAGACGGGGGCACGCCACCCTCAGTCACCTGCGTATTTACGTTCGCAATACTTGCCTTTGCCAAGTTTTTGCGTCAGCAGGCCCCTACTTGTTTGCCTTCAGCAACCAAGCAGTCCTATGGTTGCCCTAAGCAACGAATACGGGAGGTGTGATGGCCGAGCAGGCGCAGTTTGAAGAGCTGGCGCGTCAGCTCAGTGCCGTCGGAGCCGTGAAACGGGACATGGGGCGGATCCTGCCGCCCGACTGCCCGGCCGGGTCGGCCGCCGTGCTGACCCTGCTCGGCCGCCACGGCGACATGCGTATGAGCAAGCTCGCCGAGCTGCTGGCCGTGGACATGTCGGTCACCAGCCGTCATGTCGCACACGTCGCCGCACGCGGCTGGATCGAGCGGCACCCCGACCCCGCGGACAAGCGCTCGCGCATCCTGCGCCTGACGCCCGCGGGACTGGACCGGCTGGACGACCTGTCCCGGCGGACCACGCACCTGCTGGCCGAGCGGCTCGCGGACTGGACCGACGAGGACGTCGGCGAGCTGATCCGGCTGATGACGCGCCTGCGCGCGTCCTTCGGCGACTGCCGGTCCGCCCCGCTGCGGCTCCCCGCTCCCGTAGACGAAGAGACCACCCGTACACCCGCAAGCACGTAAGAAAAGGAAGCCCATGGCAACGACCACACCAGCCGGTGTGCGGGCTCACGCCAAGCACGGGGGAGGCTCCCACGGCGATGCCCCGATGACGCACCGGCAGATCATGGAGGCACTGTCCGGGCTGCTGCTCGGCATGTTCGTGGCGATCCTGTCGTCCACGATCGTCTCCAACGCCCTGCCGCACATCATCGGGGACCTCGGCGGCGGCCAGTCCGCCTACACCTGGGTGGTCACCGCCGCCCTGCTGTCGATGACCGCGGCCACTCCCCTGTGGGGCAAGCTCGCCGACCTGTACAGCAAGAAGGCTCTCGTCCAGATAGCCCTGATCATCTACGTGGTCGCCTCGATGGCGGCCGGCCTGTCGCAGAACCCCGGCATGCTCATCACCTTCCGGGTGTTCCAGGGCATCGGCGTCGGCGGTCTGTCCGCCCTGGCGCAGATCGTCATGGCGGCGATGATCTCCCCGCGCGAGCGCGGCCGGTACTCCGGCTACCTGGGTGCCACCTTCGCCGTGGCCACCGTCGGCGGCCCGCTGCTCGGCGGTGTCATCACCGACACCTCCTGGCTGGGCTGGCGCTGGTGCTTCTACGTCGGCGTCCCCTTCGCCGTCCTCGCCCTGATCGTGCTGCAGAAGACCCTGCACCTGCCCGTGGTCAAGCGGGAGGTCAAGGTCGACTGGGGCGGCGCGACGCTCATCTCCGCCGCCGTCTCCCTGCTGCTGGTCTGGGTCACCTTCGCCGGTGACAAGTACGACTGGGTGTCCTGGCAGACCTACGCGATGGTCGGCGGTTCGATCGTCCTCGGCGCGCTGTTCGTGCTCGTCGAGTCCAAGGCGAGCGAGCCGATCATCCCGCTGCGCCTGTTCAGGAACCGCACGATCACGCTGGCGTCGCTCGCCTCGCTGTTCGTCGGCATCGCGATGTTCTCCGGCACCGTCTTCTTCAGCCAGTACTTCCAGCTCGCCCGCGACAAGTCCCCGACCATGTCGGGCGTCCTGACCATCCCGATGATCGGCGGCCTGTTCGTCTCCTCGACCGTCTCGGGTCAGTTCATCACCCGCACCGGCCGCTGGAAGGCGTGGCTGGTCAGCGGTGGCGTCCTGGTCACGGCCGGCCTGCTGCTGCTCGGCGGCATCCGGTACGACACCGCCTACTGGAAGATGGCCGTCTTCATGGCGCTGCTGGGTCTCGGCATCGGCATGATGATGCAGAACCTGGTCCTCGCCACGCAGAACCAGGTCGCCCCGTCCGACCTCGGCTCGGCCAGCTCCACGGTCACCTTCTTCCGCTCCCTCGGTGGTGCGGTCGGCGTCTCCGCGCTGGGTGCCGTGATGTCCCGCCGGATCACCCACTACGTCCAGGACGGCATCGCCGACCTGAGCCCGAAGTACCAGAAGGCCCTGGCCGGCGGCTCCGGTTCGACCGACAGCATCCCGGACATGAACGCCCTGCCGAAGCCCATCCGGACGCTGCTGGAGAGCGCCTACGGCCACGGCATCGCCGACGTCTTCCTGATCGCCGGCTGCCTCGCCGCCGTCGCCTTCCTGATCACGCTGTTCATCAAGGAGGTTCCGCTGAAGACCAAGGGCGCGCTCGCCCAGGCCGCCGAGGGCGAGGCCCCCGTGACCGACCCGGCCGCCGCGCCGGCCGTCGCCGAGGCCCAGGCCCCGGCCGCCGCACCGGTCCCGGCCGCGGTCGCCGCCACCACCGGCACCGCCTCCGACGGCACGGCCACCGCCACCCGGCCGATGGCGGCCGTCGCCACGGTCGCCGAGCCCGGCGGCTCCGGCGGCACCCCGGTGCACGGCTTCGTCCGCGGCGCCGAGAGCGCCCCGGTCCCGCAGGCCGCGGTCACCCTGATCTCGCTGTCCGGCCGCCAGCTGGGCCGCGCGGTCGCCCAGGCCGACGGCTCCTACGCCCTCGACGCCCCGGGCACCGGCAGCTACGTCCTGATCGCCTCCGCCGACGGCTACCAGCCGCAGGCCTCCACCGTCGTGGTGGGCGAGGAACCGCTGGCGTACGACATCCTGCTCAGCGGCACCAGCGGGCTGACCGGTGTGGTCCGGGCCGCCGGGAGCGCGCTGCCGGTCAAGGACGCCATGGTGATCGTCACCGATGTACGCGGTGACCTGCTGGCCACCGCCGCCACCGGCGAGCAGGGCGACTTCGCCCTCACCGACCTGGTGCCCGGCACCGTGACCGTCGCCGTCAACGCGAGCGGGTTCCGGCCGCGCGCCCTGCCGGTCGAGGTCGGCGCCACCGGCGTCACGCGGATCGAGGTCGACCTGGACGCCGGCGCCCGCCTCCAGGGTGTCGTCCGGGCCCCGCACGGCCCGCTGGCCGACGCCCGGGTCACCCTGGTCGACCAGGCCGGCAACGTGGTAGGCACCGCCACCACCGGCACGGACGGGGCGTACGCCTTCACCGACCTGGACAGCGGCGAGTACACCGTCATCGCGACGGGCTACCCGCCGGTCGCCACGGCCCTGACCGTCTCCGGCACCGGAGTCGACGGCCACGACATCGAACTCGCCCACCCCGGCGAGTAGTTCACCCCGGCCCGGGGGGGGGGGGGGGGCGGGGGGGGGGGGGGGCCCCCCCCGCGGGGGGGGGGGGGGGCCGGGGTTTTTGGTTTTTTTGTGGGGAAAGGCGGGGGGGGGGGGGCGGGGGTGACCGAGCGGG
>NZ_JBEXKG010000123.1:0-23850 GCF_040609555.1 Streptomyces sp. NPDC004658 | reverse complement strand
GGTGTCGGTGGCGATGGTGCCGCCGATCGGCAGCTCCATGTGGGTGTGGGCGTCGACGCCGCCCGGGATGACGTACTTCCCGGTGGGGTCGCCCGCCTGGTGCCGTACCAGGCGGTGTTCGGCGCGCGGGAGGCGGACGCCGGGCTGGCCGCCGTACGCCTGCGCGACGGCCGGCGCCCCGGTCCGCTGCCCGCCGCCGAACTCCTGCGGCGCGTCGCCGCACGGGTGGCGGGCCGGGGGACCGGGCTCTGGGACTGATGCCGGCCCGGTACTGATCTAAGGTCGGCTCGACGGAAGGAGTCCGCCGTGGACGGTCAGCCCATTCCCGTGATCATCGACTGCGACACCGGCGTCGACGACGCCCTGGCCCTGCTGTTCGCCGTACGCCACCCGGGACTCGACCTGCGGGCGGTGACCTGCGTGGCCGGGAACACCGGCGTGGACGGGGTGGTCCGCAACACCCTCACCGTGCTGGAGCAGGCGGGCGCCCCCGACATCCCGGTGGCCCGGGGTGCCGAGCGCCCGCTGCTGGAGCCGGCCCGCCCGGCCCCGGTGCACGGCGCCGACGGCATGGGCGACCTGGGCCTGCCCGCGCCCACCCGGACTCCGGTGGACGTCGACGCCGTCACCCTCCTGCACCGGGAGATCCTGGCCTCCCCGCGCCCGGTGACGCTGATCCCGACCGCGCCGCTCACGAACATCGCCCTGCTGCTGCGGACCCACCCCGAGGTCACCCGGAACATCGAGCGGATCGTGTTCATGGGCGGGGCCGTGGCCACCGGGAACGCCACGCCGGTCGCGGAGTTCAACGTCTGGCACGACCCGGAGGCGGCGGCGATCCTGCTGACGGCCGGGGTGCCGATCACGATGTACGGCCTGGACGTCTTCCAGCAGGTCGTCGTGGACAGCCGCGAGGTCCACCGGCTGCGCGCGAGCGACGAGCCCGGCACCCGCCTGGCCGGTGAACTGCTCGCCCACCGGCCGGCCCACCAGGGGGAGCCGCCTCAGGCGGAGGAGGCGGGCGGCCTCGGCGACGCGGGCGCGGTGTGCGCGGTCGCCGACCCGCAGGGCATCACCACCCGCCTGCTCCCGGTCGAGGTCTGCCTCGCCCCCGGCCCCGCCCGGGGCCAGACGATCGTCGACCGCCGTCCGCGCCCCGGCGAGTCCGAGATCCACGAGGGCGGTCGCGAACGCGCCCTCGTGGACGTGGCGTTGGAGGTGGACGCCGACCGCTACGTGAAGCTGTACCTGGAGACGGTCGCGCGGTAGGCGCTACTCCGCGGCGGACGGGGAGACCGCCCAGCGCTCCTCGACCCGGGCGACCTTCCAGTACGCCAGCGCCGCCGCCCACACCAGCACGAACAGGCCGACGATGAGGTAGCCGACGTTGTCCAGGTCGAGGCCGGCGATCCAGCCGGTGATGTCGTCGTGCAGGGCGAACTTCTCGTGCAGGACGCCGACCAGCTCGATGGTGCCGATGAAGAAGGCGACGGCGATGGACAGGCCGGTGATGGCGAGGTTGTAGAAGACCTTGCGGACCGGGTTGGAGAACGCCCACTGGTAGGCGAAGTTCATGAACGTGCCGTCGAGGGTGTCGAACAGGCTCATCCCGGCCGCGAAGAGGAGGGGCAGACAGAGGACCGCGTACCAGGGCAGGCCCGCCGCCGCGCCCGAGCCCGCCATCACCATCAGCGTGACCTCGGTGGCCGTGTCGAAGCCGAGGCCGAACAGGAAGCCGAGCGGGTACATCTGCCCCGGCCGGGAGACGGACTTCGTGAGGCGGCCGAGGACGCGGTTCATGAACCCCCGGGAGTCCAGGTGCTGTTCCAGCTGCTTCTCGTCGTAGGCGCCCGCGCGCATCGCCCGGAAGACCTTCAGGATGCCCACGAGGGCGACCAGGTTGAGGGCGGCGATGAGGTAGAGGAACGTGCCGGAGATCGTCGTGCCGAGGAAGCCGAGCACCTGGTGGGTGGCGGAGCCCTCGTTCATGACCTTCCCGGCCAGCGAGGTGCCGCCCGCGATCAGCAGGGCCAGCAGCACCACCACGCTGGAGTGGCCGAGCGCGAACCAGAACCCCACCGACACCGGCCGCTTCCCGTCGGCCATCAGCTTCCGGGTGGTGTTGTCGATCGCCGCGATGTGGTCGGCGTCGAAGGCGTGCCGCATGCCGAGGGTGTAGGCGGTGACGCCCAGCCCGATCCCGAACGCGTCGGAGCCGACCTTGTAGTGCTCGGGCGCGACGAGCAGACAGAGGATGCCGAAGGCGACGACGTGCAGGGCGACGATCACCGCCATCAGCCCGACTGTCTTGACGGTGTCCTCGCGTCGCCAGCGGAAGGACGCGGCATCGGCCATGGGTTCACGCTCCAGCACCTCGTGGATCACTTCGTGAGCTGCCGTGGCCGGTCTCCTGGCTTACGGGTCGTGCGTCCGCCGTCCCTGCCTTCCCGGTCTGCGACCAGTGGCCCGGCGATGCCGGACGGAACGGGAACTCCCCGATCACAGTGGCGAGGGCCGCGTCGACCTTGCATCGACTTCCCGAACACCACGGCCCGCCCACCGTAGAGGGGCACGCGGTTTCCTGCATAGCTGCGTACCTGCGCAGGTATCGAAGATCACAAAGAGGGGGCCTGCCAGACTGGCCCCATGCATCTCGTGCCTGCCGACCGAGCCGACCGTCGTTCCATCGACGGCCACCGGGTGTGTGAGGCGATCGCCGCCATCGGTGAGGCGGGGCGTCTGCGCACCTGGGCCGACCGCTTCTCGCTGCTCGCCGACGCCAACCGGCTGGCGCTGCTGGTGGCGCTGTACCGCACCGGGCCGCTCGCCGTGTCCGACCTCGCCATCGCCACCGGGATGAACGACCCCGCCGTCTCCCAGGCGCTGCGGCTGCTGCGGGCGGCCGGGGTCGTGGCGGGGGAGAAGGAGGGGCGCGTGGTGCGGTACCGGGTGGTGGACGCGGACGTGCGGGGGCTGTTGGAGCACTGCGTCGGCTGAACGGCCGCGAAAGGTTCCCTTTCCGGGCAAGGTGGACAGATACAGATTCCGTACTGTCGTCCGTCCCCTGGGAGCCCGTATGGCAGACCTCTTTCCGGACCTCTCGTCCAGGAAGCCCGACTGGTGGCGGCAGGCCGTCATCTACCAGGTCTACCCCCGCAGTTTCGCCGACGCCGACGGTGACGGCCTCGGCGACCTCCGGGGCGTCGCCGAGCGGCTGGGCCATCTCGCCGCCCTCGGCGTGGACGCCCTGTGGCTGAGCCCCTTCTACCCCTCCGAACTCGCCGACGGCGGCTACGACGTGATCGACCCGCGCGGTGTCGACGAGCGGCTCGGCACCCTGGACGACTTCGACGCCCTGGTGGCCGAGGCCCACCGGCTCGGGCTCAAGGTCGTCGTGGACATCGTTCCCAATCACACCTCCCATCTGCACCCGTGGTTCCAGGAGGCGCTGCGTGCCGGGCCCGGCTCCGCCGCCCGGGAGCGGTACGTCTTCCGGCCGGGGCGCGGCGCGCGCGGTGAACTGCCGCCCAGCGACTGGCAGTCCGTGTTCGGCGGCAGCGCCTGGCGGCGGGTGCCCGACGGGGAGTGGTACCTGCACCTGTTCGCCCCGGAACAGCCCGACCTCAACTGGGACAACGAGGAGGTCCGCGCCGACTTCCGCTCGACCCTGCGGTTCTGGTCCGACCGGGGCGTGGACGGCTTCCGCGTGGACGTCGCCCACGGCCTGGCCAAGGACCTCACCGAGCCGCTGCGGGACGTCGGCGGCATCGGCGCCACCGGCGAGCAGGCCCTGCCGCTGGTGCCGCCCGGCAGCCACCCGTACTGGGACCGGGACGAGGTCCACGAGATCTACCGCGACTGGCGCAAGATCTTCGACGCCTACAGCCCGCCGCGCACCGCCGTCGCCGAGGCCTGGGTCCCCGGCGCCCGCCGCGCCCTGTACGCCCGCCCCGACGAACTCGGCCAGGCCTTCAACTTCGAGTACCTGGAGGCGGGCTGGGACGCCGAGGAGCTGCGGGACGTCATCACCGACTCGCTGGTCACGGCCCGGGCCGCCGGCGCCTCCGCGACCTGGGTGCTGTCCAACCACGACGTCGTACGCCACGCCTCCCGGCTCATGCTGCCGCCCGGCACCGACCCGGCGGCCTGGCTGCTGTCCGGCGGCACCGCGCCCGCGATCGACACGGCGGCCGGGCTGCGCCGGGCTCGGGCGGCGACCCTGCTGATGCTGGCGCTGCCCGGTTCGGCGTACCTCTACCAGGGGGAGGAACTCGGTCTGCCCGAGGTCGCCGACCTGCCCACCGAGGTCCTCCAGGACCCGATCTGGGAGCAGACCGGCCACGTCCGCAAGGGCCGCGACGGCTGCCGGGTGCCCCTGCCGTGGACGACGACCGGACCGTCGTACGGCTTCGGGCCCGGGCCCGGCTGGCTGCCGCAGCCGGCGTCCTTCGCGGCGTACGCCGTCGAGGCGCAGGCCGGCGCCGAGGGCTCCACGCTGGAGCTGTACCGCGCGGCCCTGCGGCTGCGCCGCAAGGTCCTCCAGGGCGAGACGCTGACCTGGACGCCGGACGCGCCCGCCGGTGTCCTGGACTTCCGCCGCACCGAGGCCTGGCGGAACGTCACCAACCTCGGCACCGAAGCGGTCCCGCTGCCGCCGGGCGACGTCCTGCTGAGCAGCGGCCCGCTGCCCGAGGGCGGGGAGCTGCCGCCGGACACCACCGTGTGGCTGGCCTAACCGGCCGAGGGAACGGGGCTGGGGGTGACGCCACCGCCCGTGCCGGCACCGCCCGTGCCACCGCCGAGGCCGCTGAGGTCCAGCGGCGTGGACGTGGCGGTGGGCGGCGGGGTGAGCACCACCTCCGGCTGGCCGGCCGCCGGGGCCGGCGGCGTCAGGTCGGACGAGGGGAGCTTCGGCGGGGTGGTCTGGTTGAAGAGGGTCTGGTCGAAGTCGACCAGGCCCGTCTTCTCCATCACCGTCATGTGGTCCAGGACGGTGTCGTTGGCCTGGTCCGCGAGGGCCCGCACCAGCGAGTTCTTGGTGGTGGAGCGGATCTTCGCGATCGTGTTGAAGATGGAGCCGTGCGTCATCCGCAGGATGTTGGCGAAGTCGGTGTCGAACTGCTTGCCGCTCTCGCCCTGCAACTGGTTGACGAAGCCCACCTGTTGCGGACTCGCCACGTTGGGCAGCGTGATGTTGAGCATGGGGGCGATCTTGCGGCAGGAGGCGTCCAGCGCGGCGTGCCCGTCGACCAGGTGCTCGCTGGCCGTCTTGACCCCCTTGGTGGAGCCCTTCTGCAACCCGATCTGGCCGAGCGGGTACTCCCACAGGCCGGCCGCCCGCACCTTGACCACGAAGTCCCGGTCGGCCTCCGTCAGCGGCCCCCACTGGGTCTGCGCGATGATCCGCGACTGTGAGCTGGAGACCGTGCTCAGCCCCAGCATGCTCGGGTAGGCGAGGGCCGCGAGGGTCAGGGCCATCGCACCGCCCACGAAGAGAGTTCCCGTCGCGTTCCGCGAAAAGCGCACCGTTCCTCCTGCCTGTGGGTCCCGCCCGTGGTTCGGACGCACAGCAGTACGGATGCGGGGGCCGTTCGTATCAGTGCTCGCGGGTAAAGAATCTCCCGGGCGCGGTTGGCGGAAGGTTGACCGCTCCCCGGCACAAGGTTGACCGCTCCCCGGGAGAAGGCAGACCGGGCCGCCCCCTAGATTCGCCGCATGCCCCCACCCTCACCGCCCAGGCCCCCCGCCGCGCTGCCCGTCCTGCCCTACCGCAAGCCCACCAGGGGCCGCGACTACTGGGTGCTGGACGACGTCCTGCCGGACGTCGACGCCGTGCGGGAGCGGTGCCTGGCCAAGGACGACTGGGTCGAGGGGTATCCGTACACCTCCGAGACCTGGCCCGGCCTGCGTGCCATGCCCGGCCTGGAGCCGGGTGAACTCGCCCGGATCGAGCGGCTGGTCAGGAAGGCGACCGGGGCGAAGGAGCTGTGGGTGCAGCGGGCGCCCGGCGGCGGCACCCTCAACCACAACTGCGTCCAGGTGGTCGGCGAGGGCGAGAGCGAGCCCCGCCCGCACACCGACTCCCGCGCGCTGTGCCGGTACGCGGCCGTGCTCTACCTCAACCCGGGAGTCCCCAAGGACTGCGGGACCGCCTTCTACCGCCAGTCGCTGCCCGGCGGCCGGCTCGGCGGCAACATCGTCCAGGCCCCCCACACCAACCTGGTCGAGGCGCTGGGGACGCGGTACGTCCCGGCGGACCACTTCGAGGAGGACGTCCGCGTCCCGCACCGGTACAACCGGCTGCTGCTCTACCACGCCAACCTGGTGCACAGCGCGACCGGCTACTTCGGCCGGACGCTGGAGGACAAGCGGATGACGGCGGTGTTCTTCTGGATGGCCTGACCGGTGTGAGGAGGCCGGCTGCGCGGTACGGATGACCGGTATGAGCAGTGTCGCCATCGTGGGAGCCGGACCGGGGCTCGGCACCGCCGTCGCGCGGCGGTTCGGGCGGGAGGGGTTCGCCGTCGGGCTCGTCGCCCGGGACCGGGGGCGGCTGGACGCGATCGCCGACGCGCTCGCGGCCGAGGGCGTCACCGCCCGCGGGTTCGCCGCCGACGTGCGCCGGCCCGAGCAGCTCGCCGCGGCGCTGGGCGAGCTGGCCGACGCCCTCGGGACCGTGGAGGTGCTCCAGTACAGCCCGGTGCCGCACCGCGACTTCATGCGGCCCGTGCTGGAGACCCGGCACCGGGACCTGGTGGGGCCGATCGAGTTCTCCGTGTACGGGCCGGTGGCCGCCGTGCAGCAGGTGCTGCCGGGCATGCGGCGGCTCGGGCGCGGGACGATCCTGTTCGTCAACGGCGGGAGCGCCGCCGTACCCCATCCCGAGCGGGCCGGCACCTCGATCGCCTTCGCGGCGGAGAGCGCGTACGGCCACCTGCTGCACGACCGGCTGGCGGGCGAGGGGATCCATGTCGCCCAGCTGATCATTCCCGGGGCCATCACAGCGGGTCACGCGCGCAAGGACCCGGAGGCGCTCGCGGACAGGCTGTGGGCCCTGCACGAGGAGCGGCACGGGTTCCGGCACTACGCCGACGACCTCGACAGCTGACCGGCCGCTGACCGTTCGGAGGCGGTCACCCTGCGGGGAGTGACGTTGTGAGCCAATATGGGGCTATTGGCCGCTTTGCTCTCTTCAGAGGGGGCCTCCATGGCTGTCGAAATACCCCCGCTCGTCAAACCGTCACGGCTCAGGAGCCGGGGCGGGCTGCTGGGCGAGTGCCTGGCGGAGTTCCTCGGAACCCTCGTCCTCATCGCCTTCGGCTGCGGCGTGGTCGCGATGGCGGTAGCGGCACTGCCCGGCTCGGGCCGGGCCGCCACCCCCACCACGATCTTCCTGGCAGCCGGCGACTGGCTCCTGATCACCTGGGGCTGGGCGCTGGCCGTCGTCTTCGGCGTCTACGTGGCCGGCGGCGTCAGCGGCGCCCACCTCAACCCGGCCGTGACCCTGGCCATGGCCCTGCGCCGCGGCTTCCCCTGGCTCAAGGTGCTGCCGTACTGGTTCGCACAGGTCGTCGGGGCCCTCACCGGCGCCGCGCTGGTCTACCTGGTCTACCACAACGCGATCGCCGCCTACGACAGCACGGTGACGGGACCGAAGGTGAACGGGCACACGAACGCCACGTTCTCGATCTTCGCGACGTTCCCGGCCCCCTACTTCCACGGCGGCATCTGGGGACCGCTGATCGACCAGATCGTCGGCACGGCCTTCCTGCTCATGCTGATCGCGGCCGTGATCGACCTGCGCAACCAGGCCGTGAAGGCCAACCTCGCCCCGCTGATCGTGGGCTTCGTCGTCGCCGCGATCGGCATGTCCTACGGCGCGAACGCCGGCTACGCCATCAACCCGGCCCGCGACTTCGGACCGCGCCTGTTCACGTACGCGGCGGGCTGGGACAGCCTGGCGTTCCCGGGGAGCGTGGCCGGCTCGTTCAGCGCCTACTGGTGGATCCCGATCGTCGGACCGCTGATCGGCGGCATGATCGGGATCCTGGTCTACGACCTGTTCATCGGCGACGTGCTGCTCGTCCGGTCGGAGCTGGCGGAACTGCCGGAGCCGGGCCGGTCGACCCCCGTACGGACCAGCGACGAGGAGTAGCCGGCCTCAGGGCCCGCTGACGGCCACGGTGGTGACCACGCGTACGGCGCTGGGCCGGCGGGGCGCCGAACCGAACCCGAACCGCACGGGCGGCGCGACCGGCGCCGAAGGGCCCTGGTCCCGGCCGCCGTAGACCGTGGTGGCCGACACGACCGGGAGCAGGTCGAGGGCGCCGTACCACTCGCGCCGACCGGCGCCCGCGCTGCCCCGGGTGCGCACGCCGAGCAGCAGCCTCGCGGGAGGGTACGTCACCGCCGTCCAGGCCGGGTGCGCGGCGAGCGGCGCGGGCACGGCGCGCAGGAGCCGGCCCGTCGGGCCGCGCCTGCCCGTGGTCAGGCGCAGGTGCAGCGGGCCGGCCGTGATCTCCCAGTGCCGGCCCTCGACCCGCACGGCGACGGGCGTGACCTCCACGTCGTCGAAGGCGTAGGTCGCGGCGATGAAGTCGGCGGTCCGCCGGGAGGGCGCCAGCAGCAGCCGGTGCCCGTCCGCCCGCTCGACCATGACGTCGCTGAACCGTCCGAACGGCGAGCGGGCCCAGTGCCCCAGCACCACCCGGGTGCCGGCCGCCGTCCCGGTCCCGACGATCCATCCGTCGAAACGCATCCGCGCCTGCCGGCCGGGCACCGCGTCACCCACCGCCCCGCGCTGTGCCGCCCGCGGGCCGCCCGCCGCGCCTCCCGCACCGCCACCACGCCGCCGGCCGGCCTGCATCAGGGGCCACCCGTCGCCGACGAGATGGAACAGGCCCTGGGCCCGGGCGACGGCCAGCGCGCTCATCGGCTTCCTCCCGGTCACCGAGTCCCCCGTGGACACCACCGGTCCCGAGTGACCCGCGGGTCTCCCGGCAAACCGGACGGTGTGGGTCAGAGCGCCAGCAACAAGGCGGCCAGGGTGGTGAAACCGGCGCACACCGCGAGCGCCACGCCCACGCAGCGCCGCCGCAGTTCGGCGTACCGCTGCTCGTACTCGGCCCGCAGCGACACGCACCGGGCCGCGATGCGTTCGAGGTCGGCCCGGGCCCGCAGCAGGCTGTCGGCGGCGTACCGCCGCTCGACCTCCTCGCGCTGCGCCGTCGTCAGCCACTCCAGGGAGCCGGCGAACTCCCGCGCGCGCTGCTCCGCCTCCGCGACCCGGGCCTGCCACAGCAGGTAGCCCTCGACCTCGTTGCCGAGGTCGCCGCTCACTCCGGCTCCGGCCCCCTGCTGGGGCAGGCCGCTCACCTCTGGCCCCGGTCGCTCGTGACCGCGACGGTGTGGCCCTCCTGCTCCCGCATCGCGATGTCCGGGTGGTGCAGGTCGAACGCCGGGGACTCGCTGCGGATCCGGGGCAGGGTGAGGAAGTTGTGCCGGGGCGGCGGGCAGGAGGTCGCCCACTCCAGGGAGCGGCCGTAGCCCCAGGGGTCGTCGACGCCGACCGGCTTGCCGTACTTGGCGGTCTTCCAGACGTTGTAGAGGAACGGCAGCATCGACAGGCCGAGCAGGAACGAACCGATGGTGGAGAGCGTGTTCAGCGCGGTGAAGCCGTCGGCGGCCAGGTAGTCGGCGTACCGGCGCGGCATGCCCTCTGCGCCCAGCCAGTGCTGGACCAGGAAGGTGGTGTGGAAGCCGACGAACAGCGTCCAGAAGGTGATCTTGCCGAGGCGTTCGTCGAGCATCTTGCCGGTGAACTTGGGCCACCAGAAGTGGAAGCCGGTGAACATCGCGAAGACGACCGTGCCGAAGACGACGTAGTGGAAGTGGGCCACCACGAAGTACGAGTCGGAGACGTGGAAGTCCATCGGCGGGGACGCGAGGATGATGCCGGTCAGCCCGCCGAAGAGGAACGTGACGAGGAATCCGGTCGCCCAGAGCATCGGTGTCTCGAAGGACAGCGAGCCCTTCCACATGGTGCCGATCCAGTTGAAGAACTTCACACCGGTCGGCACCGCGATCAGGAACGTCATGAACGAGAAGAACGGCAGCAGCACGGCACCGGTGACGAACATGTGGTGCGCCCACACCGTCGCGGACAGGCCGGCGATCGCGATGGTGGCGGCGACGAGACCCATGTAGCCGAAGATCGGCTTGCGGGCGAAGACCGGGATGACCTCGGTGACGATCCCGAAGAACGGCAGCGCGATGATGTACACCTCGGGATGGCCGAAGAACCAGAACAGGTGTTGCCACAGGATCGGGCCGCCGTTGGCCGCGTCGTACACATGGGCGCCGAACTTGCGGTCCGCCTCCAGGGCGAACAGCGCGGCGGCCAGCACCGGGAAGGCCAGCAGGACCAGGACAGCGGTCAGCAGCACGTTCCACACGAAGATCGGCATGCGGAACATGGTCATGCCCGGGGCGCGCATGCAGATGATCGTGGTGATGAAGTTGACCGCGCCGAGGATGGTGCCGAACCCGGAGAAGGCCAGGCCCATGACCCACAGGTCACCGCCCAGGCCCGGGGTCCGGGTCGCGTCCGACAGCGGGGTGTAGGCGAACCAGCCGAAGTCGGCCGCGCCGTTCGGGGTGAGGAAGCCGCCCACCGCGATGAGCGAGCCGAACAGGTAGAGCCAGTAGGCGAACATGTTCAGCCGGGGGAACGCCACGTCGGGCGCGCCGATCTGGAGCGGCATGATCCAGTTCGTGAATCCGGCGAACAGCGGGGTGGCGAACATCAGCAGCATCACGGTGCCGTGCATCGTGAACAGCTGGTTGTACTGCTCGCTCGAGATGATCTGGAGTCCGGGGCGGGCCAGCTCGGCCCGGATGATCAGCGCCATCAGGCCGCCGACCAGGAAGAACCCGAACGACGTCGACAGATAGAGGGTGCCGATCGTCTTGTGGTCGGTGGTCGTCAGCCACTTCACCACGACATTGCCGGGCTGCTTGCGCCGCACCGGCAGCTCGTTCTCGTACGAGTCCTCGGCTGCCTCGGCACCGCCCTGGGGTTCGTTGAGGATGCTCACAAGTCGTCCGTCTCCCGATGCTCGCCGTCCGCCCACGACAGGACGTCGGTCACCCGCCATCCTCACCACGCGAGCCCGCGCCCGGGCCCCTGAGCGTGCGACGTGCGGCCATTCGGATGACGGATACACCCGACCGGCCCAACGGGCCGGCGGCTCCCACCCCCGGACACCGAGGCCTCGGCCGCAACGAGCGTCCCCAGTGCCGACGTGGCCACGGAGTGAGGGACCGTTGCCGGGAAGCCGGTGGACGCGGTGGCGGAGCCGTTGTCGGTCCCGCCGGTTACGGTCTTCGCGCGCGGCCGGTTTCCGGGGGTTCCAGCTCCGCGGGGAATGGTTGCATCCCCGGTCTGTGCGGGGGCGGCCCGGAGAGGCGTCCGGGACCCAACCGACGTCCGGGCTTCGTCGATGGCCAGGGAACGACCTGTCAGCGCCGGCCGCGCACCCTCTCTCCGTGAGGGGTCGTCAGGGGGTGGGTGCGATGTCCCCCGCGAAGACGATCATCTGGTCGATGCGGCCGGTACCGGGCCGCAGGTGCACCACGTCCGTCCCGGCCAGCCGCGGCCCGCCGTCCGGCGTGGTGAAGACCCACTGGTAGCGGGCCCATTCGCCCGGCATGTCCACCGCCGAGCAGCGGACCATCGTGCCGGCACCGGCGGGGTGGCGGCGGATGTCCAGCACGAACCGTTCGACCGCCTCCACTCCCTCGCTGCGTCCCAGCGGACCCCAGAACACCACGTCGGAGGTGAGAGCCTGGGACAGCAGGGAGATCACCTGGCCGTCTTCCCGGGCGTTGAACGCGGAGAGGAACATGTCGATCGCTGACTGAGCGGCGTCTTCCAGCATGCAGCAGTCATATCAGCCGCGCACGGGGCTGCGCTGAGGGCCTGTCAGGGCTTGACCGCGCGCACGACGGCGGAGTGCATGCCGTCGGCCACGGGATGCGTGGGGACGACGCGGACGCCGGTGAACCCGGCGGCCTCCAGCCCGCTCCCAGATGGCCGCCGCGTTCCTCATCCCTCTCGCCGGGGACGCGGTCGAGGTGCGGTCGGCCGGGTCGGCGCCCTGATCAGCAGGGGTCGAGCTCCGCGTCCGCGGCCTGCTCGCCGGCCTGGGAGCGGCGCCCCGCGCCCGACACCCCGCGCATGACAGCCGCGCCTGACGGGCGCCGCGCCGGTCGCCCATCGCCGGGGGCCTCGGTGCGGCAACCGGGCTCGACGGCCCGATCCCGGGGTCGGCGCGGGCCGGGGCGGCTAGGATCCCGGGCATGGCCCTGACCCTGAGCGACGTGGAGCGGTTCGAGGCGGCCCGGCCCCGGCTGGAGGCCATCGCCTATCGCCTGCTCGGCTCCGCGAGCGAGGCCGAGGACGCCGTGCAGGAGACGTTCCTGCGCTGGCAGGCCGCCGGCGCCGACCACATCGAGGTCCCCGAGGCCTGGCTGACGAAGGTGCTCACCAACCTCTGCCTCAACCAGCTCACCTCGGCTCGCGCCCGGCGCGAGACCTACGTGGGCCAGTGGCTGCCCGAGCCGCTGCTCGCCGGAGACCCGATGCTGGGCCCGGCCGACACCGCGGAACAGCGCGAGTCGGTGTCGTACGCCGTGCTCACCCTGCTGGAGCGCCTGTCGCCCAACGAGCGGGCGGTGTACGTGCTGCGGGAGGCCTTCGACTACCCGCACCGGGAGATCGCCGAGATCCTCGACATCAGCGAGGCCGCGAGCCAGCAGATCTTCCACCGGGCCAAGAAGCACGTCGCGGACGGCAGGGCCCGTACCGAGATCGACGAGGCCGCCGCCCGGCGGATCGTCGAGGAGTTCCTGGCCGCGGCCACCAGCGGCCGGACCGAGCCGCTGGTGCGGCTGCTCACCCAGGACGCCGTCTCGATCGGCGACGGCGGTGGCAAGGTCCCGGCCCGCACGAAGGCCTTCGAGGGCGCGCTCGCGGTCGCGAAGTTCATGCGGGGCCTGTTCAAGCCCGGCAAGGCCAAGCGCAACCTGGTCGGCGGCTCCCCCGAGATCCACGCCACCACCGCCAACGGCGGGCCGGCCGTCGTGGCGGTCCTCGACGGGCGTGTCATCGGCGTCATCTGCCTGGAGGTCACCGCCGACGGCATCCGCGCGTTCCGCAGCCAGGCCAACCCCGACAAGCTCGAACGCGCGACCCGGCACTGGGCGGCCACCGACCACGGCGAACCCCTGCTCCGGCTCTTCTGATCCCGGGCCGCACGCCTCCGATCCCGATGTGACGTGCTTCACATCGTGTTCCTGTCAGGAAACGGCGGGCCGTCCTGTTCAAGGGGCGAATCCGCTCAAGACAGGAGTCAGGAAATGCAGCACCGCATCGTCGTCCTCGGAGCCGGATACACGGGAGCCATCACCGCCGGTCGCCTTGCCAGGCGGCTGCGCCCCGAAGACGTCGCCATCACCCTCGTCAACGCCGAGCCCGACTTCGTGGAGCGCGTCCGGCTGCACCAGCTCGCGGCCGGCCAGGACCTCACGCCCCGGCCGTTGCACGAGATGTTCGCGGGCACCGGCGTGCGGCTGAGGCTCGCGCGGGTCACCGGCGTCGACGTCGAGCGCAGGACCGTCGCCGTCGCCGACGCGAACGGCGCCGAGGAACTGGAGTACGACACCCTCGTGTACGCCCTCGGCAGCGGCTGGAACGACCGGGGCGTCCCCGGCGCGGCCGAGCACGCGTACGAGATCGCCGGCCGCGCCGGAGCGCTGCGGCTGCGCGAACGCCTGGCCCGGCTGGCGGCCGGACAGCCGGTGGTCGTGGTCGGTGGCGGCCTCACCGGTCTGGAGGCGGCGGCCGAGATCGCCGAGGCCCGCCCGGACCTCGATGTCGCCCTCGCCGCCGGTGGCGGCCTCGGCGACTGGCTCTCGGACAAGGGCCGCGCCCACGTGCGCAAGGTCTTCGCCGGGCTCGGTGTCACGGTGCACGAGCACACCGCCGTCACCGCCGTGGCGGCCGATCACGTCACCACCGCGGACGGCGCCTCGATCCCGGCCGCGGTCACCGTGTGGACCACCGGCTTCGCCGTCCACCCGATCGCGCGGGCCACGAGCCTGGAGGTCACCGGCACCGGGCAGATCGTGGTCGACCGGTCCATGCGCTCGGTCTCGCACCCGGACGTGTACGCCGTCGGGGACGCGGCCCTGGCGATGGGCCCCGGCGACAAGCCGCTGCGGATGTCCTGCGCCTCCGGCGTCCCCGCCGCCTGGCAGGCCGCCGACGCCATCGCGGCACGCCTGACCGGCCGCGAGGTCCCGAAGGTGCCGGTGCGCTACTTCAACCAGTGCATCTCGCTGGGCCGCAAGGAAGGCCTGATCCAGTACGTCACCGCGGACGACCGCGCGGTCCGGGCGGCCCTGACCGGGCGGATCGCCGCCGTCTACAAGGAACTCGTCTGCAAGGGCGCGGTCTGGGGCGTCGCCCACCCGCTCTTCGCCCCGGCTCCGCGGCGGCGCGTGGTGCGGGAGCGGGCGGGTGCGGATGCGGTGGCACCGGCGAACGCACCGGCCTGAGCCCGGCGCCTGCCGCGCGGGCCACACCGGTTGTCGTCGGCCATGCGGCGGCGACAACCGGCGGCGCGGGCCGTGGCCTCGTGCGGCACCCGGCTCCTGGCCGAACCGTGTGCCGCACGGGACGCGGTGCGCGTGTCCGGCCCGCTCGCGTTCCGGGTGCCACGTCCCGCGCCGCCCACACCCGCGAACTCCGACGCGTCGCGCCACCCCCGTGGACCGTGGATCGGATGCCGTCGCCGCCGCATCCGGGCACCCGGACCAGGCGTGGGGCGTCCGGCCGGGCGACGGCGTCCACACGGACGCGCGGGCCGGTGCCGAGACCGGGGTCCAGGACGCCGACCGGCTCCGGAAGCTCCCGTTCCGGCAGGTCGCAGGGTGAGGGTCAGCCCCGCGGCCGGCGTTCGCGCCGGTGTTCCGGTGGCCTCCGCGTGGGCCGGGGCGTCACCAGCGCCAGGCGTCCTCGTCGGGGCGCGTGGCCGCGGCCGGCGTCGCCGGCGCGGCCTGGGGCGCGTCGTGGCAGGTGAAGCCGAGCCGGGTCAGCGCCCGGCGCATCTCGCCCGACGTGAAGTCCCGGCGGTCCTGCTTGGTGATCACTTCGCCCACCTGCATGACCGGGTAGACGCGGCGGCCGATGCTCACGGAGACGCCGGTGACCGGTTCGGGCGAGACACCGCTCATCGACTGCTCGACCTCGCTCTTGATCAGGTCGAAGGGGAAACGGGCGATGACACAGCGCATGGCGGACTCCACAGGGTTGGGGGAGAGACAGCGGAGGGATCGACCGTAGGCTCGCCCCGGACGCGGGGAGCGAATCCCGGTACCTGGGCTAGGAGTTGTTCCTGGGGGCGGAGCGGCGGCCGCGGGAGGCCGCCCCGCGGCCGGCGGCGCGCCCTCGGCGACCGCGCGCGGCGGCTCCCGTGCGCTCGCTCCGCTCGGCGGCCGGCACGGTGATCGTGACGGGTACGCCGGAGGGGGTGCGGGCGCCGGTGATGCGGTGCAGTTCGGCCTCGCCCGGACGGACCCGGGCGGTCCGCGCGGTGATGCCGGCGTCGGCCATCAGGCGGTCCATCGCGCGCCGCTGGTGCGGCAGGACGAGGGTGACGACCGTGCCGGACTCGCCGGCCCGCGCGGTACGGCCGCCGCGGTGCAGGTAGTCCTTGTGGTCCCCGGGAGGGTCGACGTTGACGACGAGGTCGAGGCCGTCGACGTGGATGCCGCGGGCGGCGACGTTCGTCGCCACCAGGACCGTGACGTGGCCGTCCTTGAACTGGGCGAGGGTCCGGTTGCGCTGCGGCTGGGACTTGCCGCCGTGCAGGGCGGAGGCGCGCACCCCGACGGACAGCAGGTGCCTGGCCATGCGGTCGACCGCGTGCTTGGTGTCCAGGAACATGATCACCCGCCCGTCGCGGGCGGCGATCTCGGTCGCGGCGGCGTGCTTGTCGTCGTCGTGCACGTGGAGCAGGTGGTGCTCCATGGTGCTGACGGCTCCCGCGGACGGGTCGACCGAGTGCACCACCGGATCGTGGAGGTAGCGCCGTACCAGGAGGTCGATGTTGCGGTCCAGGGTGGCCGAGAACAGCAGCCGCTGGCCGCCGTCGGCGACCTGGTCGAGCAGGGCGGTCACCTGGGGCATGAAGCCCATGTCGGCCATCTGGTCGGCCTCGTCCAGGACGGTGACGGACACCTGGTCCAGCCGGCAGTCGCCCCGCTCGATGAGGTCCTTCAGGCGGCCGGGTGTCGCGACGACGACCTCCGCGCCGCCGCGCAGCGCGCTCGCCTGACGGCCGATCGACATGCCGCCCACCACGGTGGCGAGCCGCAGCCGCAGGGCGCGGGCGTACGGGGTGAGCGCGTCGGTGACCTGCTGGGCCAGTTCCCGGGTGGGGACGAGGACCAGGGCGAGGGGCTGCCGGGGCTCGGCCCGCCGCCCGTCCAGGCGCGCCAGCAGCGGCAGGCCGAAGGCGAGCGTCTTGCCCGAGCCCGTGCGCCCGCGGCCCAGGACGTCCCGGCCGGCCAGCGCGTTCGGCAGCGTGGCCGCCTGGATGGGGAAGGGCGCGGTGAGGCCTTCGGCGCCGAGCGCGGCCAGCAGCCGTGCGGGCATGTCCAGCTCGGCGAACGACTCGACCGCCGGCAGCGGTTCGGTGAGGGTGACCGGCAGGGCGAACTCCTGCCGGCGGGTGCCGGAGCGTGCGCCTTGGCCGCTCCTGCGTCCGGTGCCCGGACGGGGGCTCTGCCGGCCCTGCTCCGGGGTCCGGGAGCGGCCGCCGCGCGTGCCGCCGGCCGTCCGGGCGGACGTCCGCTCCGCGCGGAAGCGACCTGGGGTGCCGCCGGTGCGGCGGGTGCGGTTCATGAGGGAACCTTCCTCGATGCGGCGTATCGAGGAATTCCGCCCAGCGGCGAACGAGCCGCGCGTGGATTCACAAGAATGAGCCGACGGAAATGCGAAAATCCGGGCCGGGCCGGGAAAGAAATGAGCTGGGGCCCGCACCCCGAGAGCGCGGGCCCCAGCACCATGCAGCGCGTCAGCGTCAGGCGGGAACGATGTTCTCGGCCTGCGGGCCCTTCTGGCCCTGCGTGACGTCGAAGGTAACCTTCTGGCCTTCCTGAAGCTCGCGGAAGCCGGAGGTGGCGATGTTCGAGTAGTGGGCGAACACGTCGGCGCCGCCACCGTCCTGCTCGATGAAGCCGAAGCCCTTTTCCGCGTTGAACCACTTCACGGTGCCAGATGCCATATTGAATCTCCCTTGGGGGGCAATGCCGTACTCCGCACTTTACGGAGCCGAGTCGCCGCAATGATCACCCCTCCGGAAGAATCCGGAAAGCTCTGCAAAGAAAAATTCTCTGGCAACCAAAACTGCAACTGCTATCACGCTAACACAGGCCGGCCGGAAGCCCCACGCTTTTTCGCGGCCGTCCAGGAATTCTCATCCCGTCGCCGCCCGCATTTCTGTAGTGGCGGGTCTAGGTATCCGTACCGCGTTCGTCGAGCCGCCGGCGCATCTCCCGGTTCACCCGGAGGGCGTCGTCGAGCTGGTCCTCCAGCGAGACGATGCGGCACGCGGCCTCGATGGGCGTGCCCTGGTCCACCAGCTCCCGGGCGCGGGCGGCGATGCGCAGCTGGCGGCGCGAGTACCGGCGGTGGCCGCCCTCCGAACGCAAGGGGGTGATCAGCTCCGCCTCGCCGATGGCCCGGAGGAAGGCGGGAGTGGTGCCGAGGACGTCGGCGGCCCGCCCCATCGTGTAGGCGGGGTAGTCGTCGTCGTCCAGGTTGCCGACGGGGGCGTTCTCGGCGGGCATGGCACCTTCGTTCCGGGACGCGGCCAGGAACCCGGGCATGCGCGGCACCCGTGCTCCGAGGCGTTCGGTACCTTCCGCGTCGCCCGACAACCCTAACGCGGGCGGCCAAGGAGATCTGTCCTCACCGCGACAGACTTCCTCCCCCCGGTTTCGGCCGCCGGCCAGGGCACCGAGGGCTCTCCGCGGCGTCACCCCCGGCCGACCGCGCGGACGGGTCCGGCGCGTGTCGGACCCCTCCGGCCGGTCCGGCCGGTCCGGCCGCTCCTAGGGCCGCCGCAGGAGTCCCCGCTCCATGGCGACCACCACCGCCCTCGTCCGGTCGTTCACGTCGAGCTTGGCGAACAGGCGCAGCAGATGCGTCTTCACCGTGGCCTCGGCGATCATCAGGCGCCTGCCGATCTCGGCGTTGGTGAGGCCGTCCGCGACGGCGCCGAGGACGTCGGTCTCGCGCTCGGTCAGCGGGTCGTGCACGGGCCGCCGCATGCGCGCGACCAGCTTCTCGGCGACCCGGGGAGCGAGGACCGTCTCGCCGCGCGCCGCCGCGTGGATGGCGTCGACCAGCTGCTCCCGGGTGGTGTCCTTGAGCAGGTAGCCGATGGCGCCGGCCTCCACCCCGCGCTCGATGTCGGTGTCGGTGTCGTACGTCGTCAGGATCAGCACCCGGGTGCGCGGGTACCGGGCGACGATCTCCGTGGTGGTGGCCACCCCGTCGAGGACGGGCATCCGCAGATCGACGAGGGCCACGTCGGGGTCGTACCGCTCCACGAGGCCGAGGGCCGCGCGCCCGTCGCCCGCCTCGCCGACGATCTCGATGCTGTCCTCGCCGGCGAGCAGGGCGAGGACCCCGGCCCGCATGACGGTGTGGTCGTCCACCACGACGACGCGCAGCGCTCCCGTGCTCATGCCTCCACCTCGCCCGTCAGGGGGACCACCGCCAGGATCCGCGTCCCGTCGCCCACCGAACTCGTCACCGTGAGCCTCCCGCCCAGTTCCGCCAGACGTTTGCGCATGCCGTCGAGCCCGAAGCCCCGCGACTCCCCGACCACGAACCCGGTGCCGTCGTCGGTGATCTCCAGTTCCACCCCGTGGGGCCGCCGGGCCAGCACCACCCCGACCGTGGACGCGCGGGCGTGCTTGCGTACGTTGGCCAGGGACTCCTGGGTGCAGCGCAGCAGCGCGATACGGGTCTGCTGGTCACAGTCCAGGTCCGCCAGGTCGGCGTCCACGGTGAGCCCCGTGTCCTCCGCGAAGCGGTCCAGCGTCCGGCGCAGGGTCCGTGCCACCGAGCCGGCCGCCGCCCGGCCCGGACCGGGCTGCCGGGCCGAGCCGACCAGCTCCCGGGCCTCGGCCAGGTTCTCCCGGGCGGTGGACTCGATCGACCGCAACTGCTGGGCGCTGCGCGCCGGGTCGCCGGCCATGCCCTCCCGCGCCGCCTCCGCGAGCACGATGATCGACGCGAAGCCCTGCGCGAGCGTGTCGTGGATGTCCCGGGCGATGCGTTCGCGTTCGTCCGCCGCGCCCTGCCGCTGGTGCGCCTCGGACAGCTGCGCCTGGGTCCGCTCCAACTCCTCGATGAGCCGCGCCCGTTCGCTGCTCTGCTCGACGACCGAGTGCGCCCACAGGCCGATCAGCACGCCCACCGCGACCACGATCAGGGTGGAGACCACCGTCTCGCCGAAGAACTCCGCCGACCAGCCCTGCCGGACCAGGGCCCCGGCGAGCGTGGATCCGGTGGCCAGCGCGAGGAAGACCATCGAGACCCGGGGCGTGCGCCCGAACATCCAGTAGTGCGGCAGCGTCACCATGAACAGCGCCGCGTAACTGCTGCCCAGGTACGCCAGCCCGCCGAGTGCGAGCACCAGCACCGAGAGGTAGACGTGCGGACGGACGACGGGGTTGGCGGGGAAGCGGTCGAGTGCCGCGTAGCAGAGGACCACGCAGGCGAGCAGGCCGAGCGCCTGGTACGCGCTCCCGCCGGGCCGGGCCGTCGCCACCAGCCCGACGGCCATCGCCCCGAACAGCGCCCAGCACACCGTGTTCCAGCGGCGCAGCGACGTGGACCAGAAGGCCCCGGAGGAGGGGTCGGCGAGAGCGGTCATGCCGATCAACGTACGTCGACCACCGCTCGCCCGTCCGCCGGATGCGCCGGGACCCCGGTCCCGCGTCCCGCCGTCCGCGCGGGCCACCAGCTCGCCTCGCCGAGCAGCAGCATCGCCGCCGGCAGGACCATGATGCGGACGATGAACGCGTCGAGCAGCACGGCGACGGCGAGGACGAAGCCGATCTGCTTCATCTCGATGATGTGGAGGAAGACGAAGCTCACGAAGACGGTCGTCATCACCACCGCCGCGCTGGTCACCACGCTCGCGGACCTGCGGATCCCGTCGAGCACGGCCTGCCGCGTGGACGCGCCCGCGAGCACGGCCTCCCTGATCCGGCTCACCACGAACACCTGGTAGTCCATCGAGAGCCCGAAGAGGATCACGAAGAGGAACAGCGGTACCCGCGAGCCGATCGAGCCGGTGGAGTGGAAGTCCAGCACTCCCTCGGCCCACGTCCCCTGGAAGACGAGGACGAGCAGCCCGAGCGAGGCCGCCGCCGAGAGCAGGTTCAGCAGGACCCCGATGAGGGCCAGCACCAGCGAGCGGAACGCGTACGCGGTCATCGCGAACGTCACGAGCAGCAACGCACCGAGGACCAGCGGGAGTTTGCCGTTCTGGTGGGCGGGATAGTCGGTGTACCGGGCGACGTCACCGCTCACCCCGAACTCCGCCCCGCCGACCCGGCCGACGGTCGCCGGCAGGTACGTCTCGCGGAGGTGGTCGAGGGAGTCGTACGCCTGCGCGGAGTTGCCGAGGTACGGCACCCTCAGCTCCAGCACGCTGATCCGGTGGTCGGCCGAGGTGCGGACCGGCGAGGCGCCGCTGAACAGCGGGTCGGCGCCGGCGCGCCGGGCCAGCTCGCGCAGCGCCCCCACGACCTCGCCGGAGCGCGCCGCGTCCGCGCGCACGACGACCTGGTGCGTGACCCGCTGCTCCGGGAACGCCTCGTTGAGGCGGTCGTAGACCCGCATGGCCGGGATGTCCCGGGAGTGCGTGTCCCGGCTCATCTCCGTGATCTTCAGCCCGGCCAGCGGGGTGGCGAGCGCGAGCAGGGCGAGGACGGAGACGCACAGGGTGGCCAGCGGGTGCCGGCGCGCCGGCCGCAGCAGGGCGTGCCACACCCGGTCGCCGCCGTCCTCGCCGCGCGTCCGGCCGCGCGGCGGCTTCCCGCGTTCCGCCCGGCGCAGCGCCCGGCGCTCGGTCCGCTGCCCGAGTTTCACCAGCAGCGCCGGCAGCGCCGTGAGCGAACTGGCCACCGCGACCAGGACGACCACGATCGTGCCGGTGGCCAGCGAGGAGAAGATGACGTCGGAGGCGAGGTACAGCGTCGCGGTGGACGCCACGACCGCGAACCCCGAGACCACGACCGCCCGGCCCGAGGTGGCCGCGGCCAGCTCCACCAGCGCCTCGGCGCTCAGCCGTCCGGCCGCGCGGGCCCGCTCCTCGCGCTCCCGCTTGAGGTAGAAGAGGGTGTAGTCCACACCGACCGCGAGGCCGATCATCAGGATGACGTTGGTGCCGACCCCGGCGTCGGGGGACAGGTGCGAGGCCACCATCGACAGGCCGACGGCCGCCGCGATCGACGACAGCGCGAGCAGCAGCGGCACCCCGGCCATGGTCACGGACCCGAAGACGACCAGCAGGGTGACCAGGGTGACCGGAAGGGTGATCTTCTCGGAGAGCGCCAGGTCATGGCCGCGCTGCTCGTCCACGCCCTTGCTGATGGAGGGACTGCCGGTCTCTTCGAGGAGCAGTCCGGGGTGGGCCTTCCGCACCGCCTCCGTCTGCGCGACCAGCGCGCCGACCTTGTCCTTGGCGTCCCGTTCCTCGCCCTTCAGGGCCACCGCGACCATGAGGATCCGGCGGTCGCCGGACCACACCGGAGCGTCCACGCGGGCGACCTCGGGCAGCCGCTCCATCCGCGAGGTCAGCTCCTCGGCGGCGCCCCGGGCCGCCGCCCGGTCGAGGGGGCCCGACCGGGCCGAGATCAGCACCTGCTCGGTGGAGAGCCGTTCCAGATGCCCCTCGGCGGCCATCGCCTCCGCCCGCCCGGCCTCCCCGACCCGGTAGTCGGCCGTCGTCGCGCTGTGCGTGCCGACGGCGCCCCCGACCCCCAGGCACACCCCCACGAACACGAGCCAGCCGGCAACGGCCCGCCAGGGGTGCCGGGCGCTCCAACGCGCCATCCGTACGGTGAGTGAATTCATACGGAAAGGCTTGCTGCCGGGGCCGACCCGCGGACAGAGGTACCCGGTTGAACTTCCCGTCCACCGATCGGTGGACGGGGCGCGCGCCCGCCCCGCCCGCCGGGCCGGGGGCCCGGGGGCGGGGCCGCGGGCTCGGCTAGGTGTTGGGCTCGGCCGCGCTGATCTCGCTCAGCGCCGAGTCCGTGTCGCGCTCCACCGCCAGGTCGCCCAGGGAGACGATGCCGACCACGCGGTCGCGGTCGGGATCGACCACCGGCAGGCGGCGTACCGCCTTCTCCCGCATCAGGCCGACCGCGCGGTCGACCGGGTCGTCCGGGGTGACCGTGGTCAGGTCGGTGCTGCACGCGTCCTGGACGCGCACGCCGCTGACGTCCCCGCCCTCGGCGAGGATCCGCACGGTGAGGTCCCGGTCCGTCACCAGGCCGCGGGGGTGGCCCTCCTCCGTCACCAGGACGGCGCCGATGTCCTCGTCCCGCATGCGGCGGGCGACGTCGGTGACGTAGGTCTGCGGGGTCACCTCGACCGGCGGGGCGGTCATCACGTCCCGCACCATCTGTGCTGTCGCCATGGCAGAACCTCCGAATACGTGTCTCGTCGTGTCGGCTCTCGTTCGTGCCGTGCGCTAGCCGGACTACCACGCATACGGCGATCCATGTCTGTTTTGATCTGATATGTAGGGCAGTGTGCGCATGTGGGGTGTGCGCGTCGACCCGCCCGCCACGCGTCGAGGGGTTCAGACGAGGGCGTGTCGCTTGTTACCTTCGCCCCGTGTCGCACGCGGAACCCCGGTCCTCGCCGACGGCACCGGCCGGGAGCGCGCTCGCGGACCAGGCCGGCGGACGGGCCCTGCCCCCGGACGGGGAGGAGCCGGCCCGGATCCGCGCCGCCGAGCCGGAGGGGGAGCGGTGACCGCGCGGGCGGCCCCCGCCCGGCAGATGCGGCCGCTGTACGCGGCCGGGTTCACCACCGCCTTCGGCGCGCACGGCATCGCCGCGACCCTCGGCAGCGGCGCCGGCGACGCGGTCACCTCGCTCCTCGTCCTCGGCGGACTGCTCGCCCTGTACGACGGCGCCGAGGTGCTCCTCAAGCCGCTGTTCGGCACCCTCGCCGACCGCGTCGGCGCCCGGCCCGTGCTGCTCGGCGGGCTCATCGCCTTCGCCGCCGCGTCCGCGCTGTACGGCGTCGCGGACAGCCCCGGCTGGCTCTGGGCCGCCCGGCTCGGACAGGGAGCCGCGGCCTCGGCCTTCTCCCCGTCCGCGTCCGCGCTGGTCGCCCGGCTCAACCCGGCGGCGCGGCACGGCCGCGCGTTCGGCGGTTACGGCTTCCACAAGTCCGTCGGCTACACCCTCGGCCCGCTGCTCGGCGGGGTGCTGGTGTGGGCCGGGGGACTGCGGCTGCTCTTCGCGGTACTCGCGGTGCTCGGCGCGGCGGTCGCCGCCTGGGCCGCGCTCGCCGTCCCCGCCGTACCCCCGCTGCCCAGGACCCGGCAGACGGTCGTCGACCTGGCACGCAGGCTGGCCGACCCGTCCTTCCTCGCCCCCACGGCCGCGCTCGCCGCGGCGACCGCGGCCCTCTCGGCCGGCGTCGGCTTCCTCCCGGTCTCCGGGCGCGCCGCCGGGCTCGGC
>NZ_JBEXKG010000122.1:0-23973 GCF_040609555.1 Streptomyces sp. NPDC004658 | reverse complement strand
GCCTCCAGGCCATCGAGCGGGACACCGACGTCGCCTGAGCTGTGGTGCACACAACTTCGTACTCGGTGGTGCACTCAGAGGAGTACTTGGACAGCGGGAGCCGGCCGAAGCGGTCGCGGCCGCGCGGGCCGCCGTCGACGCACCCGACGGGATCGGCACCCTCGCCTCCTACGCCACCGAGGTCGCGCTCCCGGTGAAGGGCACCTGGAAGAACCCCGCGATCGGCACCGCCCGCGCCGACGTCGTCCTGATCGCCCCGGAGGCCGGGGTGCCGCTGCTGTTCATCGAGGCCGACAACTGCACCGAGGAAGCCGTCCTCATCGCCCAGAAGTTCGACAAGTACGCCCGGTTCTTCCAGCGGCAGGAGAAGGACACCGACGGCATCGAGAAACCGATGTGGCGCACCCGCTGGTCCGCACCCCCCTCCGATGAGTACGAGCGGGTGCACCCGCCGGTCCTGCTCGTCTTCCACCAGGTCGGCCAGCGCTCCGCCAAGAGCCAGATGGCCAGGGTCGCCGACCTCACCCGTCACCACTGGCAAGGGCGGTGGCATCCCGAGGGCGGCTACCACTCCTACGACCGCTGCATCCCGATCGTGGCGACCACGCTGGAGGAGCTGCGCGCACACGGCCCGGCCGGGCCTGCCTTCTGGCGCTTCGGCCGCTGCTGGAGGCGATCGGCAATGCCCGCCGGGACGCTTACCTCGCCCGGCGTCGCCAGGCCGCCCGGGAAGAGCAGCGGCGCCGTGCGGAGCGGGAAGCCGCACAGCGGGAGGCGCGGCGGCCGGTCTGCGCGGACTGCGGGCGGAAGTTCACCGACGACCGGTGGGAGGCGATCGGCTACACCCGGGACTGGAGCAAGCGCCAGTCGCACCCGCACCTGTGCGAGGACTGCCAGGACCGGGCCGTCGCAGCCGAGAAGCAGGCCGAAGCCGACGAACGCGAGCGCCAGGAGCAGGAGCGCCTGCGCCAGGAGGCAGAGGAACAGGCCGCCGCGCAGAAGGCCGGCGGCTGGCTCTCCCGCTTCCGCACCTGACCCGGGCAAGCCGCGGCCACCGACCACGCGGGCAAGCCCAAGGCAGCCCTGGGCAAGCCCGCGTTGTCGGTGGCGGCTGCAACGCTTGGTCGGATGAACGGCGATGAGCAGCTGCTGAACGGCCGGGTCTACGGCGCGGAACACGACGACTCCCACCCCGGCCCGCTCCCACACCGGACCTACGCCGAACTGGTCGGCGGGCCGCTGGACGGCCTGCTGCTGGACATCCACGGCTGGCGGACCGAGGAAGTCGACGACGGCGTCGCCCTGTCCACCGAACTGTCGCGGTGGCCCGGCGGCCGCGCCCTGTACGACCCGCGCCCCGGCGAACCCCGCACGCCCGGTCCGGGTGTGAGCTGTCGCTTCTACTACTCCGGCGACACACCCTGACCACAGGCCCGACCACGGCACCGGTCGCCCCGACCACAGACCCGACCACGGCAGGTCAGGAGTCGGTGATGTGGTCGAACCCGCTCAGTGCCTGTCTGAGATCCCGGGTCAGTTCGCAGCGGGTTCGGTAGTGTCGCTGGACTCCGCTGTGAGGGCCCAGCGCTCGTGATCTCTCCATGCACCGTTGATGAATTGGAAGGCGGTTGAGTAGCCTTCGCGCCGGAATCCGAGGCGTTTGATCAGGTTCAGGGAGGAAGTGTTGTCGGGCTGGATGTTCGCCTCCAGCCGGTGTAGCTCGAGCTTGTCGAAGGCGTACTGGATGACGAGCCTGAGTCCCTCGGTCATGTAGCCGTGGCCGGCTGTGGAGCGGTAGGCGGTGTAACCCAGACACCCGCTTTGGAAGCTGCCGTGGACGATGTTGTTGATGTTGACTCCACCGACGATCTCGCCTGTGCTGCGCAGGCAGATCACAAAACCCTCGTGGGCGGGCTGCTCCAGCCGGGCAAGGTAGTTGTCGAAGGCTTCCTTGGTCTGCTCGCGGACTCCAAGCCAACGCTGCAGCATGTCGGCGCTGTCTCGGGCCAGTGCTGCCCGCTCCTCGAAGTCCTCACGGCAGACGTGACGGATGGCCACTCGTGGCCCTAGCAGGAGATAGCTGGGTATTGCCATCCGGGGATCTTATGCAGGGGACTTCCTCGACCACCTGGGCTGAGGTCCCTTGCGGGTGAGCCTGCGGGTCATCAGCGTGATGAGTGCCCAGGTCAGGTGCGCTTCCGAGTGCTGGGGCAAGCGCTCGTAGTCGCGGACGTTGCGCCGGGATTTCATGATCCAGCCCAGGGTCCGTTCGACCTTCCAACGCCGGGGCAGGACGACGAAGCCCTTCGCGCCGCGGGGCCGGGAGACAGTCTTCAGGGTCATCTTGAGGAAGTCGTCGGACCAGGTGGTGAGCTGGCCGGCATAGGCGGAGTCGGCCCAGATCTGGGTGATCTGGGGCTGCATGACGCGCAAGCGCCAGAGGAGTTCGCGGGCGGCGTCCCGGTCGGTGGTGTCGGCGGGCGTCACCGTGATCATCACGGGAAGCCCGAGGGTGTCGACGGCGATGTGTCTCTTGCGTCCGTTGATTTTCTTGCCCGCGTCGAAGCCGCGGGTGGCCTTGGAGACGGTCTCGGCTGCCTTGACGGACTGCGAGTCGACGATCAGTGTCACCGGCCAGGGGCATCGCCCCTGGCCAGTGCAGATCTGACGGCGGAGCTGGTCACGCAGGAAGGCGACGACTCCGGCCCGGTGCCAGCGGGCTGACCGCGCGCCGGCCCCGGCGTCCGGGCCGTTGCGCACCTGACGCACAACTCGCACCCTCCCGTTGCCGATCAAGAGCAGAGGCAGCGCTTGGACGTCGTGAGGCCCCGCCCTGCGCTGCTGCGCCGGTGCGGGGCCTCACACGCGTATCCGCGGGGGGTCGGATGTTCATGCACGCGCTGCCGTGTCCAACGTTGCCGTCCGGCCGGGGTCACGGCCTGGCTCTCTCCTACCCCCGTCGTCGTCCTTCTGCTGCCGGCGTTCCGCCTGCTCTTTGCGCTCCTTGGCCTCGATCGCGTACGCCAGCGCCCGGTGGTGCTCGTTGACGCTGCCGGGTTCACCGCGACGCTGGGCGATGTCCCCGGCCAGGTAGTGGGCAAACAGACGCACGGGCTTGTGACTGCTGCCGTCGGCGAACTCCAGCAGGTGCAGCAGCGCCTTCAGCTCGCTCCTGCGCAGGGGCACGTTGACGATGTCGTCGTCACGGGAGGTCAGCGCCTGGACCGTGCGGTCGTAGTAGGCCCCGCAGCGGGCGTTGTCGAAGCGCAGCTCATAGCTCGGGTTGCCGTAGTCGACGCGCCGGTAGACCCGCAGCCGTTCGCACAGGCCGGGGAGGTCCTGAAGGGGCTGGCGGTAGAAGGGGCGGTCGCTGCTGCCCGCCGCGTGCGGATCGAGTTGCCAGGAGGAGAGGAAGGCCGCCACGCGGTCGGGCTCGGGGATCAGGCCGGCGCCCAGCCAACGTGCACCGTCGTAGAAGGAGTCGCCGGTGCCCACCCGGCCCTTGGGCATGACCCACAGGCACCAGCCGGACGTCCCGGACCAGTGCAGCCCAGCTTCGGCATCCGGAAGGATCCGACGGACGAAACTCTCGTTGAGGTTGACGTTGCCCTCAACGTCGTTGTGGTGCTTCTCCCGGTCCTCATCATCGTCGTATCGGCCCCAAGCACTGACAGAGCTGACGGGCGTCCCCTCGGCCAGCAGCTTCTCGGCGACAGCTGTCATGTAGTGGCCGATCGCGTTTTCCAGCGCGTCAGCCAGTGCGGGCTCTGCCATGCGGTCTTCCCTCCCTCGGAGGCCGTCAGTGAGTCCGTTCTGCCTGTCAGCAGATGGCGTCACCTGGTCGGCCGACACCTTGTCAGACCTTTGTAGCGCCGCCGGGTCCGTGACCGGGCACTTTCCGGTCGAGCACCAACGGGGGCTGGCTGCGCGCCCCTTACCCGCCCGCGAAGAAAAGATGGCCACCGGGCCGACCAGGGCGCCGCGCCCTCACCTGCAGGGGCCGAGATCAGCCGCCGTCGCCAAGGTGATCGAAGCCACGCAGCAGCGGCTCAAGCTCGGCTGCGGCGCCGCACAGCGAACACAGCCGGACGCCGGCCTTCTCCGCAGCATCCATGGCCCGCTCCACCGAAAGCACGGGTGCTCCCTCCGGTGCCTCCTCGCAGTCCGGGGCGTGCAGCACGGCGTCGCCGGGCCCGCGGCCGCCCGACTTCGCGAGCACCCAGCCGGGAGGCCGGCGCGGTCCGAGCAGCTGCTCCATGGCCGACGGCGGCGGAAGACGGGTGGTGGGGACATCGTCGTAGCGGACGCCGGCGACGCGCTCCACGTGGTCGGGGGCCTTCACCCACACCGTGTACCAGGCGGGCTCTACGGCGCCGTCAGCGGTGTTCTGCCAGGCCGGGACGGAAACCCTGAACAGCCAGCCCTCGGGTGTCTGCTGGCGTTCGTGGAGGCGTCCTGCGACCTTCTGTTTTCTAGGGCGAGCGAAGCTGTGGTGTGACGTGGCGCGGATGGATCTCGTTGATCTTCTGAGGCTCGTTCTCGGGGGGTGTGGCTCTGTGGCGGGTTGTTGTATGGACCGTTACGACGAAGGAGTTGCACGTGCGGGCGTTTCCCGTGGATCTGCCGTCCGGTGCGCGGTACTGGACAGTGATCGATGACGATCTGTGTGTGGTGCCGGTCGCCGACCAGTGGCTTCGGTTCCTGCGGTTCGGGCGTAGCCGGACGGAGCTGACGACACGGTCGTACGCCAGCGGGGCCGCTTTCTACTTCCGCTGGTGCCGGGCGACGGGGCGACAGTGGGAAGAGGCGGCACGGGACCTGGGCTTGTTCATGGTGTGGCTGCGCCATTCCCCGGCCCGGCTGGGCACCGAGACCTCGACAGTCGTGTGGGGCCCGGGCACCCGGCCCGTGCGGGGCGAGCGGCGGGTGAACGGCGTGCTGGCCGCGGTGCGCGGCCTGCTGTCGTACGCCGTGTCGGTGGGCGCGGCACCTCGGTCGGTGCTGGGGCAGCTGTATGAGCTGGCGGACAGCCGGGATCTTCCGGAGGAGGCGAAGGGGGAGGAGACGGGTCTTTACTACCGGCTGCGGGCCCGGCACCGCCTGCAGGAGCCGAAGGCGGACGTCGACCGTGCCCGGGACGACGAACTCGTGGCGATGTTCCTGGCGTGCCGCAGCGCCCGGGACCGGCTGATCGTGCTGCTGCACGGCCGGGTGGGTCTGCGGCGCGGCCAGGTGGCCGGGCTGCGTCGCAGTGACTGCCATCTGCTGCCCGACTCCCGTGCTCTGGGCTGCGACGAGGAGGGTGCGCACGTGCATGTGCGGCGCCGGGCGAACTCGAATCGTGCGTGGTCGAAGTCGAAGACGGCGTGGGTGCAGCCGCTGGACTTCCTCGTGGTGCAGGCGTTCGACCAGTATGTCGACGAGCGGCTGGAGCGGCTGGGTGCGGGTGGCAGCGACTTTCTGCTGGTGAACCTGTCGCGCGAGCCGCTGGGCGCGCCGATGCCGCCGGCGGCGACCGCACCTTCCTCTACCGCCACCGCGACCTGCTCACGCTGATCCACACGGCCGAACGCCAGCCGCACGAATCGCCATACTCCGCCGGCCCCCCCGTCAGCCTCGCGTCACTTCAAGCCGACCTCGCCAACTCCCACGCCCGCAATACCCGGCTCGTCACACAGATCCGGCGCCTGGAGCGGCGCCTGTCAGAGCTCATGGGCGAACAGACGTGGCGCGAATCGGGACTGGGCGCCCCCGCCGACTATGAAGAACTCCAGCGCCAGGTCGTGCGCCTGGAACAGATGAACACCGAGTTGACCGCACGACTAGAGGAGCGAGACGCGGAGCTGGAGGCGGCCCGCGCCGCCAACCGTGAGCTGACCCGGGCCTTGAACCAGCGCGAAGCCACACACCGGTAGGCCAGACGTGCCCAGGCACGAGTGCGCCTGGCAGTGCTGCTTGCGTGTGCCGATCTCGTCGCGGATCGGCTACACAGCCTCCAACTCTTTCGGTAACCGGCCACAATGCAATCCATGCCGCAGCCTTCTCAGATCGTGAACCCTGGCCCTCTGACCTTGCGGAAATGCCGTCTCGGACGCAGCGAGTTGGATCGCCTGTTCAGTGTTGCCGCTGAGGGCCTTCCTGGGACATCCGTCCATATCTCGACCCAGCGTGATGGCATCGAGTTCTCATACGCGACCTTGAGCGAGCTGGCGACAGCCGTTGAGCAAGCTACAGGCAGCAGCAGCCAGGATTGGACCAACCTTGCATTCGAAGGTCAGGGCGCGGAACGCCGGGTTCGCATCGATATCGACCTAGAACGGGTTGAGGTCCATGTGTCAGGCGAGGAGGCGACTTGGGTCCACGGCCGACGAGCTGTCCTGGAACAAATCCTGAGGAAAAGCGGAGGCCACGAGCCAGGGAGGGCGAGGTCGAGCTGGTCGGGGAACCTGCTTGGTGGCGGCGTACTGATGGCCGTGCTGGTGGTGATGGCTCATACTGTCGGGCCGCTCATCGACCCCGCCGAATATAAGCACCTCGACCCCCATGCGTCGCTGTTGTTGGGGCGCGCATCCATGGCCATGATTCTCATCGGAGGACTCGGTACGTGGATCACTCGAAGGGCACAGAGACCGCTTCTCCTTGTCACAGGGGAGGTACCAGCGGGCTCCTGGTGGAGTCGGCTCTCGCCAAATGAGAAGTTTGCTGCGGTTGCAGCCGGTGCGGGTGTCGTTTCCGCAATCGCCGCGGTGTTCAACGGCGGATAGCAGCGGAGGGCCGGCCCCCACTCTCTTGCGTGAGGAAGCCGAGCGGCAGGCCATCCGCGATCGCCTCAACGAAGCACGATCACCGTCCGAGTGAATCGCTCTATGCCTTCGTGAACCACACGTGTTGCACACGGTATGGTCGTGCCAACCGCTTCTGAGCTGCATGAACTTGAACCGCACGCTGGCGCTGCCCCAGAGAACTTCTGGCCGTCCGGGAGGACCACCGTGATGGGTGGCGGCTCGGGCGGCGTGTCCGCCACGGCTACGCCTCCTACTCCTGGCCGTCCGAGGCCGCGGCGAGGGCGTGCGGGCGCTCCGGCCCTGCGACCGTGTCCCAGAAGGCGTGCGTGAGGATCACGCCGGTGAGTTCGCGTTCCCTCTCCTGCAGCGTGGCGACGCCCTTGCGTTCCTGCTCCGACCAGCCCGGCGAGTCCGGATACGCGGGCGACGTGGCGAGCCAGTAGCCCTCGGGGCGCTGCCAGGCCTCCATCGGCTCCACGGAGTACGGCAGCCGCTCGTACAGGGCCGCGAGGTCGGCGCGCACCTGGTTGAGGTCCCGCTGCGCGGTCAGGAGATCGTCGGGAAAGTCGTACGTTGCCACGGCCCAACAGCGGCATCACGGCGCCGGCCGAGTCTGGCCGCGGCATGATCTGGGTCAAGGAGTGCTGACGGACCCCACCGCCCGGTGGGCAATCCGTGCAGCCGGGGGCCTACTGACGAAGTAGCCGGCTGAGCGTGCCGGGCCTTTGACTTGGCCGTACTTTCTCCAGTTGCGGAGCCGTGCGGCCCGTGGGACGTCACTGTTCCCCGGCCCCATGGCGCCGCACGTCAACGGGCAGGGCAGTGATACAGGTCAGTGACACCCTGCTCGCGGAGCTCGACAGTCTGCACCCCAGGCAGCGGGCCGCCGTTCTCCACGACGGCAACGTCGTTCTGCGGGCCGGCCCCGGAAGTGGGAAGACGCGCACCCTCGTCGCCCGGATCGCCTACGTCCTCCAGACGCAGATCTCGTCCTTCCGCGGCGTGGCCTGCATCACCTACACCAACCCGGCGGCCGAGGAGATCCGCCGCCGCGTCCACCGCAGCGGCGTGCGCGCCGAGGGGCGGATCACCTGCTCCACCGTGCACGCCTTCTGCCTGAACGAGATTCTGCGCGCCTTCGGACCCCTGACCGGGCAGCCGGCGCCTGAGGCGGGACAAGTCCTCAGCAAGGCGGCCATCGAGGCGCTCCTGCAGCGCTGCTTTGACCAGGTCGGCATCGGCGAGGTCCTCGCGCAGCACCGCGTGCCCCAGAGCACCAAGATCCGCCGGGCCCTGGCCTGCAACGAGGCCCTGGACAGCTTCGACCCGCGGGAAGTCCAGGCCGCACGCCTCTACGATGAACAGCTCATCCTCCGAGGCGAGATCGACTTCGAGGCCATGGTCATCCGGGCCGTGCGCCTCGTCAGGGAGCACGCACACGTCCGCGACCTCCTGCGTGCTCGCTTCCCCCACCTCGTCGTCGACGAGTACCAAGACCTCGGCGGAGTCCTTCACAAGCTCGTCCTCGCCCTGCGCGACCTGGCCGGCATCACCGTTTTCGCCGTCGGGGACACCGACCAGTCCGTCTACGGCTTCACCGGTGCCGACGCCAAGTACCTGACCGAACTGGCAGACCGACCGGACTTCCGAGACCTCGAACTGGAGGTCAACTACCGCAGCGGCCAGGACATCATCACCGCCGCCGAAGCCGCCCTCGGGCTCTCTAGAGGCCGCCTCGCCCGCGAGGGTGCACCCCCAGGCGACGTCAACCTTGAACAGGTCGAGGGAGGCCTCCAAGACCACGCCAGAGTGGCCTGCGATCTTGTCGAACAGGCGCAGAGCAAGGGCATCAGCCCTGAGCGGATCGCCATCCTCTACCCCGCTCGCGGTCGCCTGCTCGACGACGTACGCCGTGAGCTCACCCGACGCGAGCTGGACTTCCGGCACGAGGGCGACGACAAGCTGCCCGCGGGCAGCCTCTCCCGCTTCGTCCAGCGCTGCGCGGCCCGCGCAGTGACCAACTATCAGATCCACGCCGCATCCGGCGCCGACCGCGCCGACATGCTGCGACGTGCGCAAGCGCCGTCCCTTGCCTCCCTGGCCCGCGCCCTCACCACACTGCGCACCGAGGCTCAGCTCGCCCCGCCTCCCTCGCGGCTCTTCCTGCCCAGGGCTCTGCAACAGTGCCTCGACCCCGGGGAGCTCTACCCCGCCGACGCCCCGGCCCTGGTCTGGCTGGAGCAGCTGCGCGCCGGCTTGGCTCTCGACGAGGTAGCCGCGGGACACCCTGATCAGGACAACACGAGCAGCCTCGACGGCCTGGCCGGTCTGTGCCGGTCCAAGGATCTTGTGCTGCAGGACCTCGCGCGCGGCGAGGAAGTTGTCGGAAAGGTCCTGCTTGCCACCTACCACGCGGCCAAGGGCCGAGAGTTCGACACGGTGATTCTGCCGGGCCTCCTGCAAGGCCTCATTCCGCGCGATGTTCCTATCGGCGGGAACAGATGGCGGAAGCCCACGGAAGCGGAGCTCGAGGAGCAAAGGCGCACCTTCTACGTCGCCCTCACCCGTGCCGAGTCGACCGTGACCATGATCGTCGGGTCCGGGTACGAGACCAGGACCGGATACTGGATGTCCCTTGGACCCTCAGCCTTCGTGATCGAGATGGCGCGCCGTCTTTTTCCCGAGGAAGAGACATGACCAGGCGGACGGACCCGGCCCCGGTCCGTCGCTCCGCCCCCGACTACGGTGATCGACATGTAGAGCGCGCGGCCTAGACCCACATCTCGTGTTCGTTGCGGTAGTGCGGCCACGGCTGTCCGGCCTGACCCGCGGCGAGGACGTGTTTGATGCCCACGGCCCACGTGCCCGGTTGCAGGAGCTCGTTGAGCCGTTGCCACGCCTGCTGGTAGTCCTCTTTAATCTCCCTGGCTAGACGTCATGCCACGAAAGCGGGGGAGGACACGTGCTGAGGAAGGTTGCCGCCATAGGTGCGGCCGCTGCGCTGTGTTGGGGTCTGGGTACCGCACCCGCACAGGCGGTGATGGATTACCAGCACGTGTACAGCGTGGCTGATGATGGCGAGTGCCTGGATTACAGGGCCGACTACGGGCCCTACACGACAGGCTGCAACGGTGGCGCCTATCAGACCTGGCTGATGAGCGTTCAACTTGAAACGCTGACCGAGCTTCGGCAGAACGTTGGTGACAAGCTGTGTCTGGTCGCCCGCAACGGTCAGCCCGTGATGAGGCAGTGTTTGGCCGACGATCCGGCAGCCTTGTGGACCGTGCACAGCATCGGTATTGCCACGGGATACCAAGTGATCAACAACGCAACCAAAACCTGTCTTGTCGCGGGATCAGGGACGATCCATCACGTACACCTGGACACGTGCGACGGCGGCCGCTCCCGGCTGTGGTGGAGCGCCTGATCGTTCGCGCCTGAACAGTGCTAGGGATGTCTTTCCGATCATCCGATCGTTGGGCTGGTCGTGAGGGATGGGGAGATATCCAATGCCGCTTGGTCGGTGATCGAGCCGTTGTTGCCTCCGGTGGGCCGTGCCCGGGGCAGGTGGCGGGATCACCGCCAGGTGCTGGAAGGCATCGTGTTCACGTTCCGTACCGGCGTGCCCTGGAGGGACCTGCCCGAGCGGTTCGGGCCCTGGCAGACGGTGCACGGGCGGTTCGCCCGCTGGGCCGCCGACGGCACCTTCGACCGGCTCCTGGCCGCGGCCCAGGCACGGGCCGAGGTGGACTGGCTGGTCGCACTCGACTCCACGATCGTCAGGGCTCATCAGCACACTGCCGCCAAAGGGGGCTCGAGGAACGAGGACTGGGACGCTCCCGCGGCGGGCTGACCAGCAAAATTCACCTGGCCTGCGACGGACGCGGCCGGCCACTGGCCTTCCTCGTCACGGCCGGCACCCGCAACGACTGCACGCAGGCCGAAGCCGTCATCGACGCCATCCGGGTCGAGCGGCCTGGACCTGGGCGACCGCGGCGGCGGCCCGAACGGGTCGTGGCCGACAAGGGCTACTCGGCCCGCTCCTTCCGCGCCTACCTGCGCAGACGCGGAATCAAGGCGACCATCCCCGAGCGCGTCGATCAGCTCGCGGGCAGGGCACGGCGCGGCGAACGCCGGTGCGGCTTCGACAGGGCCGTCTACCGGCGCCGCAACGTCGTCGAACGCTGCTTCCACCGCCTCAAGCAGTGGCGGGGCATCGCCACCCGCTACGACAAGCAACCCGCCCGCTACCGCGCCGCGATCATCCTGGCCAGCACACTCATCTGGCTCGACACATGATCGGCAAGACACTCCCTAGGGCACCCACGACGGTGTCCGGGGCCGTCGAGCTGTGAGCACGCCGCCGGGGACGGACCTGGCGATGGTGGCACTGCGGCGGGCACACGAGGACGCCCGCCGCCACCGCTCCAGCGACCGGGCCGATACGGCTGTCCAGGCGGCGCTGGAACGTTCGGCACGGCCTAGCCCGAGGTGCGACGATCGTTGACGACAGCGCGTACGGCGCGGTCGCCGCGGGGGTCGGCCATCAGGCGGGCGATGTCCCACCACCGCAGCAGCAGCGCCGGATAGTGCGGCGGTATCGCGTCCATGAACTCCCGGTCGAACCGTGCGCGGACGCTGTCGTGGCGTAGGGCGGCGCGGATGTCGTCCATGGACGGCGGGAGGTGGCGGATGGCGGGCGGCAGCATGGCTTCGTACTCCGGCGCCAGGTTGCGGCCGGGCTGGACCATGATGTTCCCGCCCAGCGCGGCGGCAACGTCGTCCTCCAGTTGCTCCTGAGCCTGTATGGCACGCTCCCACCAGTAGTCCCGGAAGGCGGCGACGGCCTCGGGATCGGACAGGTCGAGGGCGTCGCGTTGCTCGTCGAATTCCGCACCCTCATCGCCGGGCAGAGTTTCCCGGATCGCGCCGAGAGTCTTCGCGGGATGGCGCGCCGGCGCCTGGCCGAGGTGGCGCACCCACTGGTCCCTGTGCTCCCCGCCAGGAGGGGGCCCCCACACCAGGGCGCCGCCCATCATGCCGGGCTCCTGCGGCCCGGCCGCCGCCAAGGGGGCTTCCAGGCTGACCGCCATGAGTTCCAGGTAGGCGGGCAGCGACTCGTACTCCCGCTCGCGCTCCCCGAACCTGGTCCACTTGCATACTTCCCCGGTCTCGCCGTTCAGGTAGAGGCCGTAGACGGTGTCGTCGGGGTTGAAGGAGCAGAAAGGTATCCACGATGGCTTCCACAGCACCAAGGCGTCCTCACCCTCGCCGTTCTCCTCCTGGAACCGCATCTGCATCTGGAAGACCTCGATGACGGCGTCGAGCGGCATCAGAGCCCAGTCGCCCAGCATGAGCCCCGAACCGGCCACGCCGTCCTCACCGGCGGACAGCCGCCACAGCGCCTTCAACTCCTGTGGAACGCTCACGCCGAGGGCTTCTTCGAGAGCCACGATCTCGTCGTCGGAGGCGCCGGGCCTGAGGGCCGCGTACGACGGCGGGGCGTAGTCGGCCAGCCATTCCACGATCCGGCTCCATGCCTGGGTGACTCGCACATCTGCTGGTGTGTCAGTGGTCATAGTCACCACGTTTGCATTGCACCCCGACCCCTCACACAGGGGGCCCGAGCGCCCTACAGGGACCGTCAGATACGGCGGTAGCGAGCAGTGAGCGGCCACGTCCGCCCCCGTGCACAGCACGAGCTGGCCCGGGCTGGTGGTCAGGGCGTGGGGCTTGTGCCGTTCCGTGGGGCCTGTTACGGCTCCGTGGTTGGGGTATCCACCGCACCTGTGGGGTATCCACCGCGCCCGTGGGTGGGTGGGGGGGGCGTGTGGTGTCTGGCTGGGCTGGTATGTCAGTGGTGTGCTCGTGGGGGGTGCGCTGTGACGTTGCCGGTTTCGGCTGTGGCCGTGTTCCAGTGGGCCAGCAGGCGCAGGGCGGTCTCGGACGGGCTGCCGGGTTCGGTGGCGTAGACGAAGAGGATCTGGTCGGGGTCGTCTGCGGGGGTGAGGGCCTGGTAGGTGACGGTGAGGTCGCCGACGAGGGGGTGGTGGTAGTCCTTGGTGCCGGTCGTGCGCCGGTGGACTTTGTTGTCCGACCAGAAACGGTGGAATTCCTTGCTGTGCAGGGACAGGTCACCGATCAGGGCGCTGAGGGCGGGGTCGTCCGGGTGACGGCCCGCGTCGAGGCGGAGCATCGCGGCGGTGTCCGCGGCGACGCGGGTCCAGTCCCGGTACAGCTCGCGCGCGTGCGGGTCGAGGAAGACGAAGCGGGCCTGGTTCCGCTCGGCTGCGGGCAGCGTGTGGAAGTCGGTGATCAGGCGTCCGGCGAGCTGGTTGTGGGCCAGTACGTCCAGGCGCCGGCCGAGGACGAAGGCGGGACGGCAGGTCTGCTGGAGGGCGTCCAGCAGGTCCCAGGTGGCGCGGTGGACTCGTTGGGGACGGGGGTGGCGGCGCCGGGCGGGCCGGGGCCGGGCGAGCGTGTGCAGGTGGCTGCGTTCGGCGTCGTCCAGGCGCAGGGCGGTGGCGAGCGCGTCGAGGACCTCCGCTGAGGCGCTGCGGCTGCGGCCCTGTTCGAGGCGCGTGTAGTAGTCCACGCTGACACCGGCCAGCCGGGCGAGTTCTTCGCGGCGCAGGCCCGATACCCGGCGTCGGCCCAGGCCGGGGTCGTCGAGTCCGGCCTGCTGTGGGGTCAGGCGCGCGCGGGCGGAGCGGAGGAATTCCGCCAGGGGTGCGCCATCGGGGTGCTCAGGGTCCATCCCTCCAGGATCGCGCGGTTGCCGTGGATGCGGCGGCGTGAGGGTGGCCCGGTTTGTCCCCCGATCAGGCGGGCCCTTCTACGGCCTCGTCTGCCTGCTCACAGCTGCTTCAGTGGAAGCCGGGCCCGGTCACCGGCAGAGGCGGCCGGGGCACTCTCTCACGAGACGATGTGGAGGCATCTCATGGCGACCTGGTTCATCACCGGCGCATCCCGCGGGCTGGGGCTGGAAATCGCGCGGGCCGCGCTCCGGGGCGGCGACACGGTCGTGGCCGCCGCCCGCAACCCGCAGAAGCTGCCAAAGGACCTGCAGCACTCCGGCCGAGTCCTCGGCGTCGCACTCGACGTCACCCACGGCGAGGAGATCACGGCTGCCGTCGAGACGGCCGTGCGGCACTTCGGCGGCATCGACGTCCTCGTCAACAACGCGGGCCGCGGCCTGCTCGGAGCGCTGGAGGAGATCACCGACTCCGAAGCACGCTCCCTGTTCGACCTCAACGTCTTCGGGCTGATCAACATGACCCGCGCCGTCCTGCCCGTCATGCGAGCAGCCGGAGCAGGGAAGATCGTGCACATCGGCTCCCGCTCCGGATTCGAGGGGGAGCCCGGGGTGAGCATGTACAGCGCCTCGAAGTTCGCAGTGGCCGGCATCAGCGAGGCGCTCGCAGCAGAGCTGGAGCCGTTCGGGATCCAGAGCATGGTCGTGGAGCCCGGCGTCTTCCGCACCGACTTCCTCGACACCAGTTCCCTGTCGACCGCGGCTCAGCGCATCCCCGCCTACGACGGCACACCCGCCCACGCCACCCTGGACTGGATCGACACCGCCAACCACACCCAGCTCGGCGACCCCGTCAAGGGCGCTGCCCTGATCTACGAGGTCACCAGCGGGGACAAGCTCCCCGGGCATCTGGCCCTGGGGCGCGACGCGATCGAACGCCAACTGGTCAAGATCCGCAACCTTCAGGACGACCTCGCGGCCTGGCAGGACAAGTCCGCCGCCACCGCCTGCCACGACGCCTCCTGACTACGCCGACCGATTCCCAAGGAGCAGGAAGACGGCCGCGTCGCCGTGGCCGCCGGCGCCCCCAGCGGAATCGGTCCAGCCACCGCACGCCGGCTCGCCGAACTCGGCGCCGCTGCCGCCGTCGTCACACGCCGCCAGGACAACTTCTCCGCCCTCGCCGCCGACATCGCCTCGGCCGGCGGAAAGGCCCTATACCTGCCATCGACGAGCTCAGGGTCGACGACTGGCAGCGGCAGATCGATCTCCACGTCACGGGAGTGAACCTGATCAATACCTCCTCCATCGCGGAGACGCGCAGCCTGGAGAAGTTCTCGATCTACTCGGGAACCAAGGGCACCCATGATGCCGGCGAACGACCGCACGCCCTCTCCCGCCGCGAACTCGGACACCACGGTGCCCGCGCCTGTCTTGCGGGGTCGCCTTGTCGCCGTGGCGCTGCTGAGCGGAGCCGTCCGCGGATCGGGGGCTTCCTGACCGGCTTTGTCGTGGCCTGGTGGCAGCACGACTGACACCCCCCGGCGCTCGGCACCCGCCAGGGGGACCTACGCCGCCGACGGGACCGCTCGCGACCGTACGACAGGATGTGGTCATGGCGCTTCAAGACACCGCCACCGAGCAGGCCCCGCGAGATCGGGTCGAGGAGCGACTGCGGGCATGAGAGGCAGCCCAGGGACATCACTTCACCACGACGTTGTCCCCGGTCGAAGTCGACGGCCCGGTGGTGGTGTTGCCGTAGTACGCCCAGCGCCACGTGCCCGTCTTGGACGCCTTCACGGTCGTCTTGAGATCACCCGAGCCGTTCGCGTACACCTTCTTCACCGTGGTGTAGGAGGTGGCCCCGGTGGGCTTGAACTGCAGGCTCACCAGGCGGCCTCCGTAGGAGGCGTACTTCCTGGTCTCCCAGTTGGCTCGCGTGACCTTTCCGGTCACAGTGATGGTCCTGCCCTTGGTCACCGGCTCGGGTGAGGCGTTCACGGTCAGGCGGGAGTTGCGCTTGACGTAGACGGTGAGGCCCTCGTCATCAGTGTCACCGCCGCCGCCCTGGAAATACACCTCGGCCGCGACCTTCCAGGCTCCGGCCTCGCTGTTGTGCATGTCCCACTCGCTCGGGTCGAAGTACATCGTCTCGTTGAAGTCGCAGACGCCCGAACTCACCTTGATGCAGTCGCTTGTCTCGATGGCGTGCCACAGTCGATCACCCGTGTCGCCGCGGTACAGAAACACCGCCGGCCACTTCCACTTGTGGGTGGTCGCCATCCGGAAGGAGGCGGGTACCGCGACCTCATTCGACACGCCGATCACGATCGGCTTGCCGCCGTTCACCTGGACGCGGGTGAACGAGGCCCCGCCTTCGGCCGCGCCGGCCGGAACTGCGGCCATGCCGGTGAACACAGCGGCCGCGCCACCGGCCAGGGCGGCTCTCCATAGCTTCTTCCCCACTTGATCCCCGATCTCTCTACCGAAAGGCGCGGGAGATACCCTCCGGCACGCTTTGGACAGCCGTGATCCACACGGGGTTGTACACCCGTGGATCACGATCGGGCATCAGACGACTTCGCCTCACGCGAGGCGATGCGCCGGGCATCGGAGGGGACCGGCAGCACGTTCTCGACCGGGTCATCTCCGCGGCGCGAGACTTTCTCGCACAGAAGCGCGCCAGGGCCCCCAGCCGGTGAGCCGCGTCGCCTGCCCCCTGACCGGTTCACGGAAAGCGGGCCAGAACCGCCCGAACCGGCGCAGGCAGATGCCGCCAGGGCTGCCCCGCCAGGATCGGGGTGCACCGTGCCCGCTGTCGGCCGTCTGCGAGAGGAGGTCGCTGAGGGCCTCGTCGGTGATCGGGACGATCTGCGTCTTGGGCAGCTCACAACCCTTGCCGATCTGACAGAGCGCGGGCCGTGGGTGACGTCCCCGGGACCCTGGCGTCACGGGATCAAGACGGCGCGAGGACGCCCCCACGGCGGCGCAGCGTCACTTCTGCCAGCCGACCGTCTCCGGCAGGGGGGTGCCGAAGATCGTGGCGCCGACGTTGGCCAGTCCCTTCTTGACACCGTAGACGGAGGGACCGCTGTACAGCGGCAGGAAGGCGTACTGCGCGAGTTCCTTGCGTTCGATCGCGTTGGCCTGGGCCGTCTGCTTCGCGGGGTCGGATATCCGGGACGCCGCGTGGATCTCCTTGTCCAGTTCGGGGGTTCCGGTGCCGGTCAGGTTGGAGTCACTGTCGGTGCCGTAGAACTGGTACAGGTAGCGAGCGCCGAAGGGGTCCGTCGAGCGGTTGCCGGAGAGGAAGAGGTCGAAGTCGCGATCGCTGAGGATCTTGGAGAAATCGGCTTCGTCCGCCTTCTTGATGTCGACCTGGATGCCGACCGGCTTGAGCATGGCGGCGAACGCGTTGGCCGTTGCCTTCTCCAGCGGGTCGTCGCCGAGCAGGGTGTAGCCCACCCTGAGCTTGTTGCCGTTCTTCTCCCGGACGCCGTTGCCGTCGGCCCTCCAGCCGGCCGCGTCGAGAGTCTTCTTGGCGTCGTCGGGCGAGTACTTGATCACCGATGAGACGTTGTCCGAGTAGCCCTTCTGGAAGCTGTAGAGCAGTGCCGAGCCGGGAAGAGGCTCGGAGTAGTCCAGGCCCTGGAACTGGATCTTGGCGACCTGTGTCCTGTCGATGCTCTCCAGCAGTGCCTTGCGCACTCCGATGTCCTTGAGCACCGGGGACTTCGCGTTGACGTAGAGCGAGTACTCGAAGGGGCTGCCGCCACGACGGATCTCGGTTCCGTTGACTCCGCTGATCTGCTTCAAGCCCTCGGCGCTGCCTGTGGCGGCATAGTCGACCTGCCCGTTCTTGAAGGCGTTGATCGCGGCCTCGGAGTCCAGGTTGACGTAGACGCGCTTGTCGAGTTTGCCTCTCTTGCCCCACCACTTCGGGTTGCGGACGAAGGTGAGGTTGCCGCTCTTGGTGTCGAAGGTGCCTACGGTGTAGGGACCCGCGCCCCATTCGGGATGCGCCTTCTTCACATAGGCGTCGTTGAAGTTGGCGACCGTGGCGGCCTTGGGATGCAGGAACGTCGTGAACAGGCTCGACCACCACGGGTCGACTCCCTTGAAGTCGATGACGGCCTGCCGGTCGTCGGCGCCGCGGGTGACCGAGACGATGTTCCGGTAACCCTCGGTGTTGGTCGCGTTGTAGTCCTTGTTCGAGCCGTTGTTGGCCTGCCAGGTCGCCTTCACGGCCCGCCAGTCGATCGGGGTGCCGTCGTTGTAGGTGGCCTTGGGGTTGAGTGTGAGGATCACCCGCTGGTTGCCGCCGGTCACGGGTGTGTCAACTTAACGGTTGATCTTGGTTGTTGAGTGGTCAGTTGTTGCTCGGGGTCAGGCGGCCCTCGAAGGCGATCTGGAACGCGTTGAGGGGTGCCTTCCAGCGCATGGTCCAGCGCTTGCGGCCCTTGCCAGTCGGGTCCAGGCTCATCAGTGCCATGTAGATGCACTTGAGGGCGGCGGCCTCGTTGGGGAAGTGTCCGCGGGCACGGACCGCTTTGCGGATGCGGGCGTTGACGCTCTCGATCGCGTTCGTGCTGCAGATGACCTTGCGTATCTCGACGTCAAAGGAGAGGAAGGGCACGAACTCGGCCCAGGCGTCGGACCACAGCTTCACGATCGCCGGATACTTCGTCCCCCAGGACTCCTGGAACTCCAGGAACCGCTCCGTGGCCGCATCCTCGCTGGGTGCGGTGTAGACGGGCTTGAGTGCCTTGGCGACCTTGTCCCAGTCCTGACGGGCCGCGTAACGGAACGAGTTCCGCAGCAGGTGAACCACGCACGTCTGGACGATCGTGCGAGGCCAGACGGTCTCCACGGCCTCGGGCAGGCCTTTGAGCCCGTCACAGACCAGCATCAGCACATCGTCCAGGCCGCGGTTCTTCAGCTCGGTGAATACGTGCAGCCAGTACTTGGCGCCGTCGCCGGCCCAGATGCCGAGGATGTCGCGGGTGCCGTCCACGGTCACGGCCATCACCACGTATATCGGGCGGTTCGCGACCTGCCCGTCCCTGATCTTGACGTTGATGGCGTCCACGAACAGAACCGGGTAGACGCGGTCGAGCGGCCGGTTCTGCCATTCGGCCATGCCGTCCATCACCTTGTCGGTGATGGTGGAGATGGTCTGCTTGGACACCTCCGCCCCGTAGACCTCGGCGAGGTGCGCGGAGATCTCCCCATGGGTGAGACCTTTCGCGGACAAGGACAGCACCATCTCGTCGATGCCGGTCAGGCGGCGCTGCCGCTTCTTGACGATCTGCGGCTCGAAGGTGCCGGCGGTGTCGCGGGGCACTCTCACCTCCACCGGGCCGACGTCGGTCAGCACGGTCTTCGCCCGGGTGCCGTTGCGGCTGTTGCCGTTGTTCTTCCCGGCCGGGTCGTGCTTCTCATAGCCGACGTGGTCGGTGATCTCGCCTTCCAGGGCGGACTCCAGCACCCGCTTGGTCAGCTGCTGCAACAGCCCGCCCTCGCCGGTCAGCTGCAGCCCCTCGTTGCGGGCCCGGTCGACCAGCATCGCAACGAGCTGCTCGTCCGACACCGCACTCGACGGTGCCTGAACCACCTGCTCGGCCTGCTCGTTCTCCACGGCGGTCTCCGTCATCAGACGCATCTCCTTGATCATCAGATCCGCCGTTGATTAGACACTCCCTCAGGTCGAACATGCCGGACGCGGCGAACGCCTCGGCCAGCTGCGCCCCGACTTCATGCGCCCCGAAGCCGATCGCGGCGACCAGGTGCACCATGCTCCTGGAGTCCGGCCTCTCCGCCTCGACCGGCACGTCCTCGCCGGCTTCGAGCGCCGCGCGCACCAGAGCGGGGTCCGCCGCCCCGCGGTACGGCTTCATCAGCCGCCGGGCAGCCTGATACAGCGTCTCCAGCCCTTCCTCACCCGCCCCGGCAGCGTGGCGGGCGAATTCCACCAGGCGCTGCGACGCCGACCGTTGCAGCACCCACACCAGGGCCTGGCGAACGGCCTGCATCGGGGGCTCCGGCACCGGAACCGCCCCCGGCATCACCGGCATACCGGCCTCGGCGAACCACTCCAGCACAGCCAGCCGCCGGTCCCGCCCCTGCCGAAGATGCCGCGCCAACGCCGCCGCGCTCTCCACCACCACCGGATCGACCGCGTCCACCACCGAACCACGGCCACGCCCGAGCCCCCGGCGCCGGTGCCGCGGCAACAACCCCGCCCGCCGCCAGCTCTCCAACTGGCTTGCCGTCACCTCCAGTTCCCGCGCCGCCAGTTCACGGACCACCTGGACATCTGCCGGACTCGGTGCTCCTCGCGCCATGTCCACCATTACAACCCCGAGAGGCAGGAATTTTCGCGGGCGTGCGGCTCTGGCTCACTGGTCCCAGAACACATTCCGCACGGCGCGCCACCGCGCCGTGCCCGACCAAGAGGACACCCACCATGCCGAAGATCGACCGCATGCCCTCTGCCGCCCCGCACACGGACAACACGGCACCCGTCCCTGCCCCCTGGCGGCGCCTCGTCGCCGTAGCGCTCCTGAGCGGAGCCGTGCGCCGCATCGGGGGCTTCCTGACCGGCCTTGTCGTGACCTGGTGGCAGCACGACTGACACCCCGGCGCTCGGCGCCAATTCGCCGGGGGGACCTATGCCGCCGGTACGGTCCCGCTCGCGACCGTACGGCAGGATGTGGTCATGGCGATCCAAGACGTGCGCTGGCTGGCGGAGTCCGAGTGGTATTACAGCGTCACCTTCGCCCGTGGCATCACACCGGATGAGTTGGCCGTACGCCTGGGGGCCAGTCCCGCTGCCGCGCGTGCGACGGTCACGGCGCAGGAAGCAGTCGCTCTCCTGAGTGATCCCGACGTCGGCGTCGCCCGGATCGGGCAGGCGGACGGATGGGCATTCGCCGCCGAGTACGGGGAAAGCCGCGGCACCCGGCACGACATCCTCACGCGTATCTCGCGCGACGGCGTGGAGGCCGTAAATCTCGACCCTCAGGCGTTTCACCCGCCTCCGCTCTTCTCCTACGCCGCGGACGGTGAACTGCTGTGCTCGTTCGGCCTCGGCGAGGAGCGACGACGATGGGGGACCCAGCCGGATTTGCTGCAGGAGGACCTGACGGCAACGGGCATCATCCTGCCGACCGGGGATCACCTGCGCGTGAGTGCCGAGCGGCACCAGCACCGGATCGCGATGTCCCTGGGCGTGATCGAGAGGCATTTCGGACTCACCCTGCCCCGCGATCTGCTCGAGTACGACCGGCTCCCCCTCGCAGTGGTGAGCGGCAGCCCCGCCCTTGACTCGCTGGGCAGCGACGCCTGAGACCGGGGTCCGGTGAGGACGTCCCAGCGAGCGCATTGGCGCCACTACAGGCCCGCGCAGATCAACATTTTCGTCAGCCGCGCTGTGGCTACGGTCACACGACTCGGCGTTGTGCGAGAGCCACTTGGCGGAGGACGGTGGTGTCTGGCGCGGGGCCGACAAGAAAGACCACTATGAGATCCAGCACTGATCGGGTCGCAGAACTCTTCGGCACCGACGAAGTTCGAAGTCTCCTTGCCACCTGTCTCCCCGGCTACGAGGCCTATGCCTTTTCTGAGCTGGCCCGCGCAGCACGCGACCGGCTCGCCGACACCCCGGCCCACAGCGTTGGCATTCTCGCGCGGGAACTGCGTCGGGCTGGCTTGGCTATCCATCACGCTCGCGACACCGGTCAGCACGCAAGGGAAGACCCAGCTCAGCTCGTCGCGTTCACCCGTATTGGTTGCGACTGGTGGGCGAGGACGGTGGACCACGACGGACCTGGGCTCGTCCAAGCCCACCTCATCGATCCCTGCGAACAGCTGCTCTGCGCCGGCAACACTGGTGAACGCGACGATGGCTACGCGGCACTGCGCGGACTTGCCACCCGGCTCGGATCCCACAGTGGCTTCGTGTCTCGCTGGACGCTGCACATCGACGACGGTGCGTAGCATGAACGCCAAGCAGAAAGAGCAAGCACATGGGTGGGAGGCGACATTTGGGCCGCTCGCCAGCTGCCGCACCGCTGCGTACGGTAGCCGGGTGAGGTGGCACTCGGGCGAAAACCGTGCGCCGGTTTGACCTCCGCTTTCCTACACTTGTGGTCGTGGCGATAATCTACAGCAGCGGAAGCTGTGACGACCTTCCCGAATACGCGAGGCCGGATGGCTACCTGGCTCCGCTCACCGCCACGCCCACCGAGTGGGTCACGGTCCTCGGTGAGCCCGTCCAGGACAGCTTCGACTGGGGGATCAGCAGCTACCTGGCCCGTCCTGAGACACGGGCACGTGCCCTTCAGGAGTACACCTGGACTCAGGCAGCGATCGGCGCCGCCGGGATCAGCACCTTCTACCCAGAGAAGCGTACGGTCTTCGAAGAGGGACTGCGAGACGAAGAGGAGCACGCGGAGTTCTTCGTCCAGCGCCGAACCCATCACGGGCTCGCCGAACCGACGCTGGAGTTCACCCCCTCCTTTCTGTGGTACTTCGACGCCATCCCTAGGAACGACGGCTCCTGGTACTACCTCGACGACGCCGGCCGTGACCACGAACTGGTGCGACCCCGACGCACCGACACCGAACTGCGCATCGACATCGCGCCCTCCCCCTGCGCCGCTACCTCGCCGCACGGAGCCGCCTGCTGGTGATTCAGCACGACCGCATTACCCGGCTCGATCACGTCCCCGACCCGGCGATCGACGCCGCCGACCGCTCGGAGGTGCGGCACTTCTCCTTCCACAGTGGAGACCTCCACTCAGCGGATCGCCCGGGTTTCGTACGGCTGGTCGGAAAGCAGATTGTGTTGCCCATCGACGCAGACCCCGCCGAACTGGCCCGTCCGCACACCCCCGAACGCCGGTTCCCGGAATTTACGGTCGCGATCGACCCCAACACCGGGGAGCCCGTCACCTCCACGTGCGAGCCGGACAAGCTGAGCAACTACTTCACGGACCGCGGCACCCCGCACTACCTGACCCGGGTCTACTTCCGGCGCGAGGTCCTCAACAGGTACACCTCTCAGCCGTCCCGCTACCGTATCGAGAACGGCCGCCTGAGCTGCCTGGGACTCTGGGGCATCTCCATCGGCACCAACCCCGACGGCCTCATCGAGGTCTACCTCGGAGACCTCGGACGTGACCTGCCAGCCGAAGAACGCGATCACTGGCTCAGCTTCAACGTCCCGCCCAGCGGAGGACGCGACGAGGGCCGTTTCGACCGCGACATCCTCGGCCGATGGACCGATGGACCGCCCGACCCGCTACGCCGACTGTTCGCCGCACGAGAGCACTTCAGCACCGCCCTGGGCACGCTTCTGGGACAAGCGGTCTACAAGCCATGGCACCCCGCCGACCAGATCGCTTTCGAGGGCCTGCACATGCCCACCAGCAGCGAGCAGCACGAAGCCGACACCCTCATACTGCTGCTCGCCAAAGGCGTCATCGACTACCTGAATGTCAAGGCCCTCCGACGCCTTCCCGGAGTGACCGACTCCGAGGCGCAAAGCATCAACTGTCTCGAAGCATGGGTCTCCTCCAGCGGAGGGGACAACGACACGCTGATCCGCCCGCTGCGTGTCCTGCAAGGCCCCCGCTCCACCGGGCCGGCCCATCTCCGCAGAAAGGACTGGCACGCCACCCTCACGCGCGCCGGCCTGGACGCATTGAGACCCGATGAGCAGTTCGTGCAGGTACTCACGCTGACCGGTGACGCCCTCAGCGCGCTTGCCCAGCACGCCGAGTCGCAGCACCAGCCCAGCCAGTAGACAACCTGCGGTTCCCCGCAAATCCAATGACACTTTCTGCTCAGTCCCCTGTATGACTGGCGTGAAAAGCCGAACAGGGGAGGGCAGCCGGTGGGTAAGGCGTCGTCGGGGAAGCGCGCGGCCAAGGCAGGGGGCACCCGGGATCACACAGTGCCGCAAATGTACCTGAAGCACTTCGCCCAGCACGTAGCACGCCGCAAGTACCAGCTGATGGTGCGACGGCTCGACACGATCAATGAACCGTTCACCGTGACGCCCACCGGCATCGCTGCTGAGACCGGCTACTACTGGGGGATCAGTGCCGAAGGAGTCCCTCACCACCATGTCGAGGAACTGTTCACCTCCCTCGAGGGACACGCCGAAACAGTACTGAAGGTCATCATGAACGACCCGGACTGGGCGCTCACACCGCACTGGCCGTTGCGCCCGGATCAGCGCCACGTCCTCGCCTGGTGGATGGCTGCCCAGATCTTGCGCACGACGCGCCAGCGCAAACGGCTCACCCACCAGCAGACCGAAGCACCAGACATCAGAAGCCGTTGTCTTTCCGAGAGCGGCGGGTCTGTTTCCGCTGGTCAGGTGTAGGGGCGGTGTTTCGGCGGGAAGGACGGGGTGTCGTGTCGTCT
>NZ_JBEXKG010000121.1:0-23974 GCF_040609555.1 Streptomyces sp. NPDC004658 | reverse complement strand
GGCGAGCCGGACGACGGCGGTGGCCGCCCGGAGGACGGGGCGGCCCGGTGAGCGGAGCCACGGAGGCGGCCGTGCCCAACCCGGCGCCCGCGCCGCCGGCCCCCGATCCGGGCGTGCTGCCCGCCGGGACGTCCTTACGCTTCCTCGTCCTCGTCGTCGCCATGGCCGTGGCCACGGTCGAGATGCTGACCGGTGTCCTGCGGCCCTACCCCGCCCAGAACGTCGCGTTCCTCTGCGAGTTCGCGGCGGGCTACGACCCCGGCGGCAACGTCATCGACAACGTGACGCGGAGCAGCGCCCACGCGGAGGCGATCAAGGAGTGCGCCAAGGGCGCCCCCGTGACGCCTGAGTGGTACGGCCTGGCCGGCGGTGTCGTCGTCCTGCTGGTGGCCACGGCCGTGTACCTGCTGCTGCCCCGCTGGAAGCGGCGGCGCCACGGTCTGGTGCCGCTGGACGGCCGGGACCCGCGCGGCGAGGTGCGGGCCGAGGTCACCCGGCTGGCCGCGGTCGCGGGGGTGCGCGCCCTGCCCGGCCTGGTGGTCGACCTGGCCGCGTTCGACGCCGGCGCGGTCGTCTTCGGCCGGGCGGGCAGGCGCACGCTCTGCCTCAACAACGGCCTGCTGCACGTCCGCCGCTCGGACCCGGCCCGCTTCCAGGCCGTGGTCCTGCACGAACTGGCCCATCTGCGCCACCGGGACGTGGACATCGCGTACGCGGTGACGGCGCTGTGGCGGACCTTCCTCGCCCTGGCCGCCGTCCCGTTCACCCTCGTGCTCGGCGGCAGCCTCGTCGCGGCGCAGTTCGGCTGGTTCATGGGCGCCGACGCCGTCTTCTGGCCCGCCTCCCGGCCGTACATGGTCCGGGACATCGCGACCGCCGCGTTCCTCTTCCTGCTGGTCGTCCTGGCCCGCGCCGACACACTGCGCCACCGCGAGCTGTACGCCGACCGGGGGGCCGTGGCCCTGGGCGCCGACCCCGGCGTCTGGCGGGCGCCGGCCGGGGGAGCCGGGGCACAGGCGGGCCCGGCGCGGAGCGTCCCGGCGTTGTGGCGCAGTCACCCGACCTGGGCGGAGCGGCGCCGCGCGCTGGAGGACCCGTCGGTCCTGTTCGCGCTGACGGACGTGCCGCTGTTCCTGCTCGGGGCGGTGACCCTGGTCACCGGCAACGCGCTGAGCGACCGGTGGGACGCGACTCCGGCCGCCTGGGTCGTCGGGGGCCTGGCGGCGGCCCTCCTGACCGTCTCGGTCTGGCGCGCCGTCCTGTACGCCGCGCACCGGGGCACCCGCGGCCCCTCGGGGGTGCGGGCCGGCTCGGCACTCGGACTCGGTCTGGTCTGCGGGGAGTTGCTGTCCGGGTCGAGCATCGGCCCGGGCTGGTGGCCCGCGCACCCCGAACCCCTGCTCTTCCCGTTCCTCGGCGGTGTGGTCTACGTCTGCTGGCTGGCCCGGTGCGCCCGGCTGAGCCTGTGGGACACCTCGGGGACGCCGCGCGCGCTGCGCGCGGCGGTGCTCGTCGCGGCCGTCGCGGCGGGTGCCGTGGCGGCGGCGGGCCTCAGCTGGTGGATGGGCGCGGGCAAGCTGCTGCTGGCCGGGGACCTGTTCCAGGCGGGCGGTCTGGAGCAGGACATCCGCCGGGTGTTCCCCGGCCCGTGGGGGCAGGAGCGCTACGCGGCGGTGCTGCCCTGGATCGCGTCGGTCCTCACGAGGGTGAGCGTCGCCGGGTCGAACCCGGTGATCGCGGCGGCCGCGGTGGTGCTGTGGGTGTACCCGGCCGTACTGCTGCTCCGGCGGCCACGGGCGACGGGGCTGCGCTCCACGCTCCTCGCCGGCGTGGCCGGGGGCGTGCTCGGCGTGGCCGCCGTGGCGGCGGTGATGGCGTACGCCCACTCCTGGCGCCCTCCGCTCGGCGGACGGGGTACGTCCTTCGCTGTCGTGTACCTGTGGTGGCAGACCGTCGCCCTGTGGACCGGTGTGGCCGCGACGGCGGCCGTCGTCGCCGTGACCGTCCGTGCCCACCGGCTGCCCCGGGCCCTCGCCGCCGCCGGCATCGCCCAGCTCCTGGCGCTGGCGGGGCAGTTCCTGCTCCAGTCCGCCGACGGATGTCTGGGCCCGCTGCGGGTCATGGGCGACACCTGCCACTGGCTGCCCGAGGCGTCCTGGCCCCTGACCGAACTGCTGGTGCGGACGGCCGCTCCGGCCATGTTCGCCGCCGCCCTGGTCGCCGCGCCCCTGGCCCGGCTGCCCCGCGCGCGAAGGTCCCCGGTGCCCGCCGGGGCCGTACGGCGGTCCTGGCCGACGCGCGCCGCCGTGGGCGCCGTCGTGGTCCTGGCCGTGGCGTCGTCCGTCGTGGCCGTGCGCTCGGTGACGGGCGGCGGCGGTACGGCCCTGGCGGTGCCGGAGCGTCCGCCGGCCGCCGGCACCGACGAACGGGTGCGCAGCTTCCAGCTGCTGGCCTGGTTCAGGACGAGCGGCCAGGCCGACATCGTCGCCGTGGCCTCCCGCTACACCGCGTTCGCGCGGTGGTTCAAGGAGTCGACGGACGCCGAGACCGGTGCCGTCGACGGTGACACCCTGCGCCCCGTCTGCGCCGGCCTGGCCCGGGACACCGCCACCGCCCGGCGCCATCTGGGCGTGCCCGACCCGGAGCTGGGCCGCGCGTGGTCCACGCTGCTGGCCAAGAGCAGGGACGCGGCCCGCGAGTGCACGTCCGTGCTCGGTTCGAAGACGGACGACGTGCGGCGCAACACGAAGATGCTGGAAGACCTGGTGGCCGCCTACGAACAGGCGGCCGAGACCATCCCGTCCCTGACGAAACGCGTCACGACCGCGCTGGAGCAGTGGCCGCAGTGGAAGAAGACCGGCTGATCGCGGAATCCGTTCCTGGGGCGGCCGGGTCCGCGCCGCCGTCCTCCGGGCCCGCGGGTGGCCGGTCTAGGGGGCCATCTCGTACGCGCCGGACAGCGCCTCGACCCGCTGCCAGACCCGCTCGGTGCGTGCCGCGTCGACGACCGGCCGTCGGATCGCGCCCAGCGCCCAGTCCTGCTGCTGTCCGGTCGCCGAGTCCTTGCCGTGCAGTTCGACGGCGTGCGCGGAGAAGTCCCGCACGAGGACGGCGAAGAGTTCGTCGAGCACGTCCTCGTCGAGTCCGGTCAGGGCGGCCTGTTCCAGGACGAGCTGCGCGTGCACGACGAGGGCGAAGAGCTGACCGACCGCGAGGACGAGGTCGAGGTCGCGGCTCTGCTCGGCGTCGGGTGCGGCGGTGGCTACGAACGCGCGGAGGGCGTCGGCCTGTTCGCGCAGGCGGCCCACGTTGGGCAGGTGCGCGTACGCGTCGAAGGCGGGCCGCCAGTCGTGGAAGCGCACGGAGCCGAGGCCACGGGCCGGGCCCTGCCGGAACAGGAAGTCGTCGTCGGCCGCGTCGAGGCGGGTCGGCACGGCGGGGTACTCGACCGGGTCGAGGAGGTGGTTGCGCAGGAACTTCAGGATCAGCGCGAGGTTGACGTGGACCGTGCCCTCCAGCTTCGGCAGACCGCGGATCTCCACGGCCGCCTGGCCGAAGTAGGTGTCCTTCTCGAAGCCCTTGGCCGCGATGACGTCCCACAACAGGTCGATGACCTTCTCCCCCTCCGTGGTCACCTTCATCTTCGTCATCGGGTTGAAGAGCAGGTACCGGCGGTCGTCCGGGCCGGCGGACCGGAAGTAGTCGACGGCGCGGTCGCTGAACGCCTTCATGCCGACGAGCCTGACGTACGCGTCGGTCAGCTCGCGCCGCACGTGCGGGAAGGCGGTGACGGGGCGGCCGTAGAGGACGCGGTTGCGGGCGTGGGTGACGGCCTCGTACATCGCGTGCTCGCAGATGCCGATCGAGGCGGTGCACAGGTTGAACTTGCCGACGTTGACCGTGTTGAGGGCGGCGTCGAAGGCGGCCCGGCCGGTGTGCAGGACGTCCTCGGCCGCCACGGGGTAGTCCTCCAGGCGGAACTCGCTGACGAACTTCGACGAGTCGACGACGTTCTTGACCAGGTGGTACGCCGGGTGACGGCTGTCGGCGGCGAAGAACACGTAGCCGTCGGGGCCCTCGACGTCGGTACGGCGGCCGAAGACGGAGACGAGCCCGGCGGCGTTGCCGTTGCCGATGTAGTACTTGGCGCCGGTGGCGCGGAAGCCCCCGTCGCCGTCGGGTTCCAGCAGCATGTCGGTGGAGTAGATGTCGGCGCCGTGGGCCTTCTCGGACAGGCCGAACGCGAACACCTCGCCTTGGGCGAGGAGTTCGGCGGCGCGGGCACGGGCGGCGGCGTTGGTGCTCTGCCAGACCGGGCCGAGACCGAGGATCGTGACCTGCCAGACGTACCAGTAGTCGAGGCCGTAGAAGCCCAGGATCTCGTTGAGCGCAGCGATCCGGGCGGTGTCCCAGCGCTTGTCCGGCTCCCCCTCCCCCGCGGCGGACGCCGGTGTCAGGAAGGTGGCGAAGAGGTTCTCCTTCGCGGCGAAGGCGAGGAAGTCGCCGAGCCACGCGCGGGTCCGGTAGTCCTCCATCAGCCGCCTCTTCCCGCGCTCCTCGAACCAGTCGACGGTGGCACGCAGCAGCCGGCGCGTCTCGGGGTCGAAGGGGGCGGGGTCGTAGGTGCGCGGGTTGAACAGCAGCTGGTCAGCCATGCCAGTGAGCGCCTTTCGGCTGGTGGGCGGGGGATCGGGGGGTTCCGGCGAGGGGGCGGGCCGGGCCGGGGGCGGCGGCGGGCACGGCGGCGATCAGCGGTCCGGTCCGAACGCGGCCAGCGTGGCGAGCACGTCGTCCAGCCAGTCGATCATCATCCGCTCGTACGCGATGCCGCCGCGCAGGACGACGTGCTGGAGTTCCCGCTCCGCGTCGAGCGGCGCCCCGGGGCCGGTCCCGCTCGCCTCGGGCGGCGGGAAGTCCCGTGCCTGTCCGGCGAGATAGTGCGCCAGCCGGTCCCGGTGCGCCTGCCGGTGCCGCTCCACCTCGCGGGTCAGGGCGGCCGGGTCGGCGTCGAAGGCGGCGCCCCGGATCTTCACGGCCAGGTCGTGACGAACGCTCTCCGGCTCGATCGGATCGTGCAGCCAGGAGGTCAGCGCGGCCCGGCCGAGGTCGGCGACGGAGTACTCCTTCTTGTCCGGCCGGCCCTGCTGGGGGACGTCCCGGACGTCGACCCAGCCGTCGTTCTCCATGCGCTTGAGCACGCGGTAGATCTGCTGATGGGTGGCGGTCCAGAAGTAGCCGATGGACCGTTCGAAGCGCCGGGCCAGCTCGTAGCCGGAGCCTGGCTTCTCCAGAAGCGACACCAGGATCGCGTGTTCGAGCGCCATGACCCCGATCATGCTATGCAACTCGTTGCATAGCAAGCCCCCGGCTCCCCGACCGCTCCTCGCCGGCGTCCTGTGCCCGCAGGGGGCCCTGGGGCGTGCGGTTGTCGTCCGCCGCCCGGCACGGGATGCTGAGGGAGCACGAAGGGAAGCGGTGCCATGGATCGTTTTCCGAATGCCCCCGACGTCGATTTCCACAGTCCCCTCGACCTCTCCAAGGCCGCCGCCGCGGTACTGGACGCCGAGGGCCGCGTTTCCGGATGGGGATCCTCGGCCCAGCGCCTGCTCGGACATTCCCCCGAGGAGGTGCTCGGGCAGCCGGCCGCCCGGCTGCTGGCGGCGACGCCCGGACAGCGGCTGCCCACCCTCTGCAAGCTCTGCCAGGGGCACCGGCCCCGCAGCACCGTCCTGGACCTGTGCTGCCGGGACGGACGCACCCTGCGCGCGGCCGTGACGTTCGGCCCGCTCGCGCACCGGGGCGCCGCCGCGACCGTCGTGGTCGCGGCCGACCTGGACACGCTGCGCGGCTGGGAGGCGCAGCTGGCCATGCTGCAGGGGCTGGCGACCGAGTCCGCCGTGGGCCTGACGATCTTCGACACCGACATGCGCGTCGTCTGGGGGAACGTCTCCACCGATCTGGAGCTGGCCGGGATCGCCCAGTACATCGGCCGGCCGGCCGCGGATCTCTTTCCGGAGGGCGAGTTCATCTCCCGCCACCACCCTCCGGACGAGGACCAGATCATGGAGCACGTGCTGACGACGGGCGAACCGATCACGGGCATGCACTATCGCGGGCGCGCCCCCGCCGACCCGGTGCGCGAGCACGTGTGGTCCTGCTCCTACCACCGGCTGGTGGACGCCCGGGGCGAACTGCTCGGACTCTTCGAGGAGTCCCTGGACATCACCGACCGCTACCGCGCCCAGGAACGGCTGTCGCTGCTCGTACGGGCCGGAAAGCGCATCGGCGCCTCGCTGGACGTGCGTCGTACCGCCGCGGAACTCGCGGACGTGGCGGTGCCGCAGCTGGCCGACGAGGTGCTGGTGGACCTGCCGCCGGCGGTCATCGAGGGGCGGCAGCCGCCCACGGGCTCGGCGCCGGGGCACAGTCTGCTGCGGATGCACGGCCGGACACCGGAAGAGTTCCGGACCACTCCCGTCTCCTACCCGCCCTCGTCACCGCAGGCCCAGAGCCTGGCCACCAGCCGCCCCGTCGTCGACGCCTCCCCGTCCCGGGCACCGGGCCGGACGGGATCTGCCGCCCCGCACTCCTGCCTCTTCGTCCCGCTGCTCACCCGCAACGGCGTCCTGGGGCTCGCCACCTTCCGGCGCAGCAACAACCCCGACCGCTTCGGGCCGGAGGAGCAGACGCTCGCGGTGGAACTCGCCGAGCGAGCCGCCGTCGGCATCGACAACGCCCGCCGCTACACCAGTCAGCATGCAGCGGCCCTGGTACTGCAACGGAGCCTGCTGCCGCAGCACCTGCCCGAACAGAGTGCGGCCGAGGTGGCGTACCGCTACCTGCCTGCCGACAGTCGCGTGGGCGTGGGCGGCGACTGGTTCGACCTGATCCCGCTGTCCGGCGCCCGGGTGGGCCTGACCGTCGGCGACGTGGTGGGCCACGGGATGCACGCGGCCGCGACCATGGGCCGGCTGCGCGCCACCGTACGCACCCTCGCCCTGCTGGACCTGGACCCGGCCGAACTCCTCACCCGGCTGGACGGCCTGGTCGCGCAGGACTCGGAACCCGCTGCCGACGACGGGCTGGGCGACGAGACGCTCGGGGTCACCTGCCTGTACGCGATCTACGACCCGGTCAGCGGCCGGTGCGTCTGGGCGAGCGCGGGTCATCCCCCGCCGATCGTGGCCGACGCGAGCGGCTCCGTGTCCTTGTCCGCGCTGGCGCCGGGACCGCCTCTCGGGCTGGGCGGCCTGCCCTACGAGAACGTCGAGCTGAGCCTGTCCAACGGCAGCGTCGTGGCGTTCTTCACCGACGGGGTCGTGGAGGACCGGTACACCGACATCGACAGCGGGATCGACCGCCTGGCGCATGTGCTCACCTGGCAGCGCTGCCCGCTGGAGGAGCTGTGCGACCGCGCGGTGTCGGCCCGGCCGCCCGGCCCTCAGACGGACGACGCCACGCTGCTGCTCATCCGGACCCGGCGGCTCGGCGCCGACCGTGTGGCGGACCTGGAGCTGCCGCCGGACCCCGCCATGGTGGCGCACGCCCGCACGGACACCGAGCGCCAGCTGACGGACTGGGGCCTCGCCGACCTGTCGTTCAGCGCGGCGCTGGTGGTGAGCGAGCTGGTCACCAACAGCATCAGGTACGCCTCCGGGCCCGTCATGCTGCGGCTGATCAAGGACCGCTCCCTGCTGTGCGAGGTGTCCGACAACGCGCACACCGCACCCCACCTGCGGCGGGCGCGCCGGGACGACGAAGGGGGCCGCGGCCTCTTCCTCGTCGCCCAGATGTCCCAGCGCTGGGGCACGCGCTACACCGCGTCCGGGAAGACCATCTGGGCCGAGCTGGCCCTTCCCTAGGGCCTGTCCGGCCATGCGCCGTTCGGCGGCGGAGGCGGGACACCGGCCGGGCCGCCCCGCCCGATCACTGCCCCGGCGAGCCGGGCGGGGGTGTCCGGGCCCCGGGGTGCCCGCAGCGGACGGCGACGGCGGCGATGTCGTCGTCGAGCCGGCCGCCGCTGTAGTGGAGCAGGTCCCGGTGCAGCCGGTCCAGCAGTTCCCGGGGCGCCGCCGGGCCGAGCTGCCGCATCCACTCCGGCAGCGGGAAGAAGGTGCCGCTGCGGTCCCGGGTCTCCGTCACGCCGTCGGTGTAGAGCAGCATCTGGTCGCCCGCGGTGAAGACGACGGTGTCGATGTTGTAGTCGTCCCCGAGGAGGGCGGCGAGGTTGAGCGGGGGCGAGGGGGCGGTGGGCTCCAGGACCCGGATCTCCCCGCTCCGCATCAGCAGGGGCGGGGGGTGCCCGCAGTTGAGGATCCTCATCTGCCCACCGCCGTACCGGATCTCGGCGATCAGAGCGGTGGCGAAGTGCTCCGGCTGGTCCGGGTCGAGGATCGCGACGCTGTAGCGGCCGATGCTGGCCTCCAGGCGATGGATGATGCCTCTCAGATCGGGTTCGTCGTAGGCGTTCTCCCTGAAGCAGTTGATCACCGCCGAGGCCGCCCCCACCGCCGACAGCCCCTTGCCGCGCACATCGCCGATGAGCAGCCGCACCCCGTACGGCGTGTCGGCCACCTCGTAGAAGTCGCCTCCGATCCGGGCCTGCTCCTGGGCCGCCAGGTACAGGGACTCGATCTCGACGTCCTGGACCCGGCGCGGCAACGGGCGCAGCAGCACCTGCTGCGCCGCGTCGGCGACGAGCCGGATCTGGAACAGGGTCTCCTCCCGCTGGAGTCTGATGTGGCTCGTGTAGGCGGCCGCCAGGGTGACCGCGACGATGGCGGCCGCCGTGTAGGGCGTCCCCAGATCGGAGTAGACGAGGCTGAGTCCGATCATGACCAGGAGACAGAACGCCCCCAGCAGGATCGTGGGGACCACGGGCCACATGGCGGCGGCGAGGGCGGGGGCGGCGGGCAGGAGACGGCTGAAGGCGATCTCCCTGGGGGTGGCGAAGGCCAGGCCGGAGATGAGGGCGGTGAGGATCACGGGCGCCAGCACGGTGGTCTCGCGTCGGCCACCGTAGGGAGGCCGGTGACGCCGAGGCCGTCCGTTCCTGATCACTGAAGTATCTTATCGGGGCATAACGGGCTTCGTTCCGTGAGAGCCGGCGTCGGCCGCGCCGCAGCGGTGTGGTCAGTCGGCCGGCCCACAGTGGTGCTATCAAGGGTGTATGGAGGTATTTTCCGGGCGTCCTCGGAGCCCGGAACATCATCCGCCCACCGGACGCCCGCGCGAAGGCCGCGCTTTTCTGCTGCACCCGCGCAGTGCGGCCGGTCAGGTGTTCCTTCTCCAGGTCGTCATCGTGCTCCTGCTGGTCGTGGCCGCGGTGGTGGGCATGGTGCTCCAGGCGGCGGGTGACGCTCTGCAGCGGGGGCGGCGGGAGTCGGTCATCGCGGCCCAGTCCTTCGCGAACGCCCCCGGCACGGCCGCGGCGCTGCGGGCCCGCGACCCGTCGGCGGTGCTCCAGCCGCGGGCCGAGGCGGCGCGCAAGCGCGCGGGCGTGGATTTCGTCATCGTCATGAGCACGACCGGAATCCGCTACACGTACCCCTATCCGCGGGAGATCGGGAAGAAGTTCGTCGGCACCATCGGACCGGCGCTGGAAGGCCGCACGGTCGTCGAGCAGGCCGGCGGACCGCCCCTGCCCGCGGGCAAGGGGACGGACGTGCAGGCCGTGGTCCCGGTGACCGACGCGCGTGGCAAGGTGGTCGGCCTGGTCTCCGCCGGGCTCACGGTCAGGAACGTGGCGGCACTGTGGATGCCGCAGCTGCCGATCATCGTGGGCAGCGGCGCCGTCGCGCTGGCGCTGGCCACGGCGGGAACGACGCTGGTGTCCCGGCGGCTGCGGCGGCACACGCACGGCTTGTCCCCCGTGGAGCTGGCGCAGCTGTACGAGCACCACGACGCGGTCCTGCACGCGGTGCGGGAGGGGGTGCTCATCACCGGTGCCGACGGACGGCTGCTGCTGGCGAACGACGAGGCGACGCGGCTGCTCGGGCTGCCGGAGCACGTGCAGGGGCGTCCGGTGCGGGGACTGGGACTGCCGGAGCCGCTCATGCGCCTGCTGTCGTCGCCGGAGGAGGTCACCGACGAGGTGTACCGCGCGGGGAACCGGTTGCTGGCCGTGAACAAGCGGCCGACGTACCCGCGGGCCGGCCGCGGAGGCAGCGTCGTGACCCTGCGGGACACCACGGAGCTGGCGGCGGTCTCGGGACGGGCCGAGGTCGCGCGGGAGCGGCTGGACCTGCTGTACGAGGCCGGGGTGGGGATCGGCACGACGCTGGACGTGGGGCGTACGGCCCAGGAGCTGGCCGAGGTGGCGGCGCCGCAGTTCGCCGACCTGGTGACGGTCGACCTGCTCGACGCGGTGCTGCGGGGCTGGGAGCCGACCGCGGAGGGCTGGCGGCATCTGCGGCGGGCGGCGATCGGCGGCGCACAGCGGATGGTCCCGGTGTATCCGCTGGACGAAGTGATCACCTTCTCGGCCCGGAGTCCGCAGATGCGGGCACTGCGGGAGGGGCGGGGGGTGCTGGAGGCGGACCTGCGGCAGGCCCACGGCTGGCGGGAACAGGATCCGGAGCGCGCCCGGGCGGCCCTGGAGCGCGGGCTGCGGTCGCTGGTGACCGTGCCACTGCGGGCGCGGAGCGTGGCGCTGGGTGTGGTGAACTTCTACCGGGCGGTGGACTCCCCGGCCTTCGATCCGGAGGACCTGGCGTTCGCGGAGGAACTGGCCGTCCGGGCGGCGGTGGCCATCGACAACGCTCGCAGGTTCACCCGGGAGCACGCGATGGCGGTGACGCTTCAGCGCAGTCTGCTGCCGCGGGGGCAGCCGGAGCAGGACGCGCTGGAGGTGGCCTGGCGGTACCTGCCGGCGGAGTCGGGGGTGGGCGGGGACTGGTTCGACGTCATCCCGCTCCCGGGGGCCCGGGTGGCGCTGGTGATGGGCGACGTGGTCGGGCGGGGCCTGCACGCGGCGGCGACGATGGGCCGGCTGCGCACGGCGGTGCACAACTTCGCCGTCCTGGACCTGCCCGTGGACGAGGTGCTCGGGAACCTCGACGACCTGGTCGTCCGGATGGACGACGAGGAGCACACCGGCGACGCGACGGAAGACCACGAGGGCGAGGGCGTGACCGGTGCGACCTGCCTCTACGCGGTCTACGACCCGGTGGTGGGGGCCTGCACCATGGCCCGCGCGGGACACCCGGAACCGGTGGTGGTGCGCCCGGACGGGACGGTCACCTGCGCCGGTGTGCCGGCCTCGGCGCCCCTCGGGCTGGGCGGCTACCCGTTCGAGACCGCCGAGCTGTCCCTGCCGGAGGGGTCACAGCTGGTCCTGTACACCGACGGCCTGGTGGAGGACCGCGGCCAGGACATCGACGTCGGGCTGGAGAGGCTGCGCCGGGCGTTGGAGGGGTCCGGGAACCGCGCCCCGGAGGAGACGTGCCAGGCGGTGGTCGACTCGCTGAAGCCGTCGCACTCCTCCGACGACATCGCCCTGCTCACCGCGCGTACCCGGACCTTCCCGCCGTCGCGCGTGGCCGAGTGGGACGTGCCACCGGACCCAGCGCTGGTCCCCTCGGCGCGGGCACGGTGCAGGGAGACCCTGCGGACCTGGGGGCTGGAGGAGACCGGATTCGCCACGGAGCTGATCGTCAGCGAACTGGTCACGAACGCGATCCGGTACGGCTCGCCCCCGGTGGCCGTACGGCTGCTGCGCGGACGCTGTCTGACCTGCGAGGTCTCGGACGGCAGCAGCACCTCACCACGCCTGCGGCGGGCGGCGACCACGGACGAGGGCGGGCGGGGGCTGTTCCTGGTGGCGCAGTTCGCTCAGCGGTGGGGGACGCGGTACACGACCCGCGGCAAGGTCATCTGGGCGGAACAGGCTCTTCCCGGCGACAGCTCCGCCGCGCCGCTCCTCGCACCGGTCGACTTCCTCCTGGAACAGTTCGACGATCCCGGGATGTGAGCCACGCGCGTCCGGGGCGGCCGAGCCCCCGGAGGCGCTTCCAGGGTCCCGGCGCTTCCCCGGCCCACCTACGGCCGTACGGTCTGGCCCCCGGCCCCCCTTCCACCGGGCGACCACCGACGTCCGCGCCTTCCTCACGGCTCCGCGGCAGGCCGCACCAGCACCCGACTCCCCCACCGACCCACCGCACGCTCCGCGCGAGCCTGCCGAGGCTTCCGGCCCCGTGCGGCTGTGGAGCGCAGGTGCCTTCGCGAAGCACTCCGCGCACCAGCCCCGTTTCGTAACGCGCCCGGTTCACCGGTCATCCGATCGATCCCACGGACCGGCACCGCGCGCCATTCTCACCCCATGACTGACACCCCCCGTCCCCATTCCGCAGAACGCCGGCCCGCCCCCGGGCCGGCCGACGACCCGGTCGGCGCGACGCGCAGGACCGTCATGGCCGCCCTGGGCGGTGCGACCCTCGGAGCCGCCGCTCTGGGTCTCACGTACGTCGTCGGCGTCGAGGTGTTCCCCGACCAGGCCGGCAGCCCGCTCGCCGTGGAACGGGACAACCTCGCGGCGGCCCTGGCCGGCGCCCCCGTAAACGATGCCCCGTGGCCGCGGCTTGTGCCTGGAGCTGGCGCGCGTGCACTACCAGCAGGAACAGCCGTCAGCCGCCCACACGCTGCTGGCGGAACTGCTACCGGGAACCGGCGGCCGGGCGCTCGGCGGGGCGGCACCGGCGCTGGCCGCGCGCGTGGCCTGCCAGCGGGCCGACCCGGCGCGCGCCCTGCGCCTGGGCGAGCAGGCGGTGACCATGGAGCGCACGCGCGGTCACCCCGCCGGACTCGCCAACGCCCTGGACGCGCGCGCCGCGGCACGGCTGTGCCGCGGGGAGTTCGCCGCGGCCGTGGCGGATCTGCGCGGGTGCCTGGACATCCTCGTCACGCTGGGCAAACCCCAGGACACGCCCGTGCCAGGGCCGGGCTGCCGGCAGCCGCTCGGGAGCAAGCCGTCAGGAACGGCCGTCGGTTGGGAGGGGAGCGGCTCGTCGCGTACGCGCTCCGGACGGGGAGCGGGGGCCCGCGAGCGACGGCCGAGGGTGTGCAGACCGTCGATGACCGTGGGTACCGCTCCGGAGCGGCCTCGGCGCGTCGGCCGCTTCGGCGGCGGCGGACCGCCCGGACCATGGACGCACGCAAAGAAGCCCGTCGAAGAGCTGGGGAGCTTGGAATGATCTTCATCACCGCGAAGTTCCGGGTGCTGCCGGAGCACGCCGACCGATGGCCGCAGATCGCGGCCGCGTTCACCGAGGCGACCCGTGCCGAACCGGGCTGCCTGTGGTTCGACTGGTCACGCAGCGTCGACGACCCGACCGAGTACGTGCTCGTCGAGGCGTTCCGTGACGAGGAGGCGGGTGGCGCGCACGTCCGTTCCGAGCATTTCCGCGCCGCGCAGCAGACACTGCCGCCGCACCTCGCCGAGACGCCGCGCATCGTCAACATGACGCTCCCGCAGGAGGACTGGTCCCTGCTGGGGGAGATGGCCGTGCAGGACCGGGACTGATCATCTCCGGTCATCTCCGGGTGCGCGTCCGCGGCTGCCGACTCGGCGGACGCGCGCCCTTCCCCTTGACGCAATGGTGGCGTTCAACACAATTCGACCATTTATGAACAGTGGCATGCTTATAAGTGGTTTCAGAGCTGGTTGCACTCCTTCGGCGATCAGCGCAGGAATGCACAGACCAGCGACTGGGAGAAGCGCTTGATCACGCTGTTCACACAACGCACCGGACTGGTGGCCACGGCCGGCGTACTCGGCGGCGTCCTCGCGGTCACCGCCCTCGGCGGCACAAGCCACGCCGCCACCGGCGGCAACGGTGCCGGGGACCGGCCGGGATCGCAGGCGCAGGCAGCCCAGACGGGCGCCCCGGAAGCCTCCGACGCCCGCATACAGATCACACCCGGGCAGGGCGCCTACGGCGTCGGGACCACCGGCCCGGTCGGGGTCACCGTCAGCGACGGCAAGCTCACCAAGGTGACCATGACCGCTGTCGCGACCGGGACGGAGATACCGGGCACCCTGTCCGCGGACGGCACCTCCTGGAAGCCGAACGGCCCGCTGGAGCGTGCCACGAAGTACCAGATCGCCGCGGAGGCCCAGGACGCCGAGGGCCGCTCCGCCACCGGCAACGCCACGATCAGCACGGTCTCCCCGGCCAACGACTTCATCGGCCACGTCTCCCCCGGGAACGGCTCGACCGTCGGCGTGGGCATGCCGGTGACGGTCACCTTCGACAAGGCGATCACCGACAAGGCCGCCGTGCAGTCGGAGATCCAGGTCAGCTCCAGCAGCGGCCAGCAGGTCGCCGGTCACTGGCTCAACGCCCACCGCCTGGACTTCCGCCCCGAGAAGTACTGGAAGCCCGGCTCCACCGTCACCGTCACGCTCAGCCGCGACGGCGTCCGGAAGACGGTCACGTTCAAGATCGGCCGGAGCCAGGTCAGCACCGTCGACGCCCGGACGAAGAAGATGACCGTCGTCCGGGACGGCAAGACGATCAAGACCATCCCGATCTCGTCGGGCAGCACCGAGCACCCGACGTACAACGGTCAGATGGTGATCTCCGAGAAGTTCCGGCAGATCCACATGAACGGTGCGAGCGTCGGCCTCACGGACAAGGACGGCAAGCCCGCGTACGACATCGAGGCCGTACCGCACGCCATGCGCCTGACCGACTCGGGCACGTTCATCCACGGCAACTACTGGGGCACGGACTCGGTCTTCGGCAAGGTCAACACCAGCCACGGCTGCGTGGGCCTGAAGGACGTCAGGGGCGGCGGCGACGGCAGGCTGCCCGCCGCGTGGTTCTTCGACAACTCGATGATCGGTGACGTCGTCATCGTCAAGAACTCCTCGGACAAGACCGCACTGGCCCCGGACAACGGCCTCAGCGACTGGAACATGCCGTGGAGCGAGTGGGTCGGGGGCAGCCCGACCCACTGACACCAGGCAAAAGGCGGTGGACGATGCCTTCCGGCCAGGCGAGGATCGCCTCACGACTCGCTCACGGGGGAGGGAAGGCATGGGTGACAGTCCTCCGAGGGAGCTCATCTCCCTTGCCGATGACGAGGGGGTCCCCCTCGTCCCGCCGGACGACTGGATCGCCGACCACCGCGGGCGCCTGCGCCAAGTGATGGATCACTGGGTTCCGATGCTGTCGGGGTAGGGGTGGGTGAACGCGCGCTCCACGCCCCAGCGTTGGTTGCCGAGCCCGGAGCCGTACTCGGCAGTGGAGCCGCGACTTCGCCGGCCAGCCGGTGCCTTGGTCCGGGAAGTCGTCAGCGCTCCGGGGTCCGTCGCTTCAGGCGGGTGGCCAGTTCGGCGACCGTGACCCGGCCGTGCAGGTGTTCGGCGGCCAGTTCGGGGAAGCGGGTGCGCAGCAGGCCCAGGGCGACGAGGCCCTTGAAGGAATCGCCGCCCAGCGCGACGAACTGCTGGTTCCGGCCGATCGCCGGCCGGCCCAGCACCGAGCACCACACGTCGGCGATGGTCTGTTCCACCGGCGTCAGCGGCGGATCACCGGGGTCCGCCCGGTTCGCCCGCCGGTGCGCACCGGCTGCCGCACGCAGGGCGTCGAGGTCCGTCTTGCCGTTGGCCGTGGTGGGGATGCGGGCGACCACGTGGACGGCACCCGGCACGGAGGCGGCCGGCAGGACGTCCTGGAGGGCGCCGGTGATCTCCTCCGCCGACCGGTCCGTCGCCACGTAGGCGACGAGTTCCAGGGGTGCGTCGGGAGCGGGGCGTTCCCCGGCGACAACGGCCCGGCGGACGCCGGGCAGCCGGTGCAGGGCGGCCTCGACCTCCGCCGGTTCGATCCGATTGCCCCGGATCTTGAGCTGCCGGTCGGCGCGGCCCAAGAACTCGTACCGGCCGTCGGGATTGCGCAGGACCCGGTCGTCCGTCCGGTAGCAGCGCCCATTCGCCCCGCGCGGGAACTTGGCGGCGGTCAGGGCGTCGTCGTTCAGGTAGCCGTCGGCCAGGCAGGAGCCGCCGAGGTGCAGGATGCCCGGCGTCCCGTCGGGGACAGGCAGGCCCTCTTCGTCGAGCAGGCGTACCGAGACGCCGTCCAGCGGGGTCCCGATCGGGACCCGTTCACCGGTGACGGGCCCCCGCACCCGGTGCATCAGCACGCCGATGGTCGTCTCCGAGGGGCCGTAGTGGTTGTACACCGCCAGATCCGGCCGCGCGGCGAGGACGGCGTCCGCGAGTCGCGGCGGGAGCGCTTCGCCGCCCAGCACCAGCAGGTCGGTGGGCAGCAGTGCGGCGAGGTCGGCGCCGCCGGCCAGCGCGGCCAGCAGCGAGGGGGTGTACTTCAGGCAGCCGACCGGGTGCGCCCGCAGCTCGGCGGCCATCGCGCGGGCGTCCAGCGTCGTGTTCCGGTCGTAGATGTCGAGCCGGGAGCCGTGCAGGAGCGCGCCGTACACGCACGTGTTGCCGAGGTCCGAGGCGAAGGTCGTCGTGATGCCGAAGCTGGCCGGCGCGAGGGGGGCGATCCGGGAGCGGAAGGCCGCGGCGTAGTTCACCAGCGCCCGGTGCGGGACCTGGACGGCTTTCGGGGTGCCGGTGGAGCCCGAGGTGAACACCAGGTACGCGCGGTCGTGCGGCCGGGCACCGGGGAAGGGCACGTAGGGCGCCGTCGTGACGTCGTCGTCCACCACGAGGCCCGGGCGTCCGCCCGCCCGGGTACGGGAGCTGTTCACCCGGTCGACCAGCACGGCCCGTGGACCGAGCGCGGCGAGCAGGGCCTCGATGCGGGCGGTGGGGTCGGCCGGGTCGATGTGCGCGTACGCGGCGCCCACCGCCCAGGACGCGAGTGCGGCGACGGGGCACCAGACGGATCTCTCCAGCACCGTCGCCACCACGTCACCCGGGCCCACCCCGAGCCGGCGCAGCCGGGCGGCGACGCCTCCGGCGAGTTCCGCGACGTCGGCATAGCTCAGCTCGGTGCCGCGGTGCCGCACAGCGGGGAGCGCCCGGCCGCGGTGCGCCGCCGCCAGGAACGCGTGAGCCGCCGAGGCGACCGGGCCGTCCACCGGCCCTGCTGTCCCCACCGGCGCGGCAGTCCCTGTCGGCGCGGCCGTCCCTGACAGCCCCGATGTCCGCGTCGGCCCCGCCGAACCCGCCACCTCCGCCGAACCCGCTGTCCCCGCCGACCCCGTCATCCCCGGACCGTCCCGCCCTCGTCGCCGGCGGGCGCCCCGGGCCCGGGTACCCGACCGGCACCGCATACCCGACCGATCACCGGTGCGGGCGCTTCTTGAGCGCGCGCGCCCTGACCCGGATGCGCTGCTTCTCCTCGGCCATGGCCCGCGCGTCGCGGCGCAACTCCTGGTGCTTCTGCTCGCGTTGCAGCTTCTCGTAGTTGGACAGGCGCTCGGAGCTGAGCGCTCCGCTGCGGACCGCCGACTGTACGGCGCAGCCCGGCTCACCGGTGTGGCCGCAGTCGGTGAACGAGCACTGTTCGGAGAGTTCCTCGATGTCGTGGAACGCCAGGCCGATTCCCTCGGCGACGTCCCAGGGGGCGAGGGCCCGCATGCCCGGGGTGTCGATCAGCAGGCCGCAGCCCGGCAGCCGGATCAGCTCGCGATGGGTGGTGGTGTGGCGGCCCTTGCCGTCGGAGCGGATGTCCTGCGTGGACATCAACTCCTGCCCCGCCAGCAGGTTGACGAGCGTGGACTTGCCCGCGCCGGACGGGCCGACCAGCGCGACCGTGCGTCCGCGCGCGAGATACGCCCGTACGGCCTCCACCCCGCTGCCGTCGACGGCGCTCACCGCGTGGACGTCGACGCCCACGGCCACCGTCGAGACCTCGGCGAGGAGTTCGGCCGGATCGGGGCACAGATCCGACTTGGTCAGCAGGACCACGGGGGTGGCGCCGCTCTGCCAGGCGAGGGCGAGATAGCGCTCGATCCGCCGCAGCCGCTGGTCACTCGAGGCGGGGCTGACCACGAACACCGTGTCGATGTTGGCGGCCACCACCTGCTCGACGGTCTGTCCGTCCGGACCCTGGCGGGCGAAGACGCCGTGTCGCGGCAGGACGGCCGAGATCAGTGCCGAGCCGTGGACGCCCTGGTGGCCGGTCTCCAGCACCACCCAGTCACCGACGGCGGGTTGTCCGAGCGCACCCGCCGCGTCGGCACGGAAGACGTCGGCCGCGATCTCGGCGCGCACTTCGCCGGCCTCGGTCGCCACCGTGCACGCGCTGCGGTCCACGCGCACCACCCGGCCGGGCACCGCGCTGTCACCGATCTCTCTGACGGCGGCCAGCTCCTGATAGCCGTCGGCGAGCCGTTCGTCCCAGCCCAGATCTATCAGGTGGTCCCCACCAGGCAAAAGTGCTCACTCTCCTTAAGAGATCCGCGCAATTCCGTCTCGCCGCTTCCGGCAGAACCACAGTCTCCACTCCGGATACCCGGTCCGTAAGGGGCAGTTTTCGGCCATGATCCCGGGGTTGCTTCTTTCCTGTCGGTGTCCTTGACAGCGCATCTGGCCTGCGGGCATTCTCCTGCCGTCTGCGGGGAGATGTGGTGCGAGTGTGGCACAGCGCGCGTTATTGACGATCGCCGTGTGGGGCGGTTGTGTAGCAGGCACCGGGAAAACAGACGAAAGTGAGACGGATTCGTGCCCTTGAGGCCTGCCAGCACGTCCCTGTTCGCCCAGAACCGGATTTTCCGTAATTTTTGGCTTTCCCGAACGCTTTCGCTCGTCGGCGACGGTATCGCCACGACCGCACTGCTGCTGTTCGTGGGAGAGCGCAACGGTCCCAACGGCGTCGCCTTCGTCATGCTCGCCAGCGCGGTGCCGCGCTTCTTCGGGCCGGTCGCCGGGGCGCTCGCCGACCGGTTCCCGCTGCGTCGGCTGATCATGGTCAGCGAGCTCGTGCAGGCGGTTCTGTGGGCGCTGATCGCGCTGTGGCTGCCGCCGCTGTGGCCGCTCGCGCTGCTGGTGCTCGTGGCCACCTGGTTCGCCACCGTCGTCGCCACGGCCGGCCGCGTCGTCATCGTCCGGGCCGTCGAGGACGCCGACCGCCCGCGTGCGAACGCCTGGATCGGCACGGCGTTCAACGCCCGGACCGTGGCGGGGCCCGTCATCGGCGGCCTGCTCGTCGGGTTCGCCGGTCCCCGGCAGGCGTTCGGCGTCAACGCCGTGACGTTCCTGCTCGGCGCCCTCCTCCTCATCGGGCTGCCCGCCCTGCTCCCCGCGAGCGCCACGAGCAAGGGCATGCCGGGATTCCTGACGGACGTCGCCGACGGGCTGCGCTTCGCGCGCGGCAACCCGTTCGTCCGCAGCACCTCGTTGTTGCTGCTGCTCGGCGTGCTGTTCGGCTCGCTGGACAACGTGGCGCTGGTGTTCCTGGCGGAGGACGACCTGCACACCGGTCCCGGCGGCTACGGCCTGCTCTCCGCCGCGTTCGGCGTGGCGATGGTCGCCGTGTCGCTGCTGCTGACGCAGAAGCCCGACCGCATCAGTCCCACGGTGCTGATGCTCGGCGGCTGGGCGGTGACCGGCCTGGGCCTGCTGCTGACCGGTGTGGCCCCGTGGCTGGGGCTCGCGATCGCCTTCCAGGTGGTGGCCGGGCTCGGCAACGGCGGGGCGATGATCGGCGAGGACACGCTGCTGCAGCGCCATGTCCCGCACGAGATGCTCGGCAAGACCGGCGGGTTGCTCACCTCGGCGGCCTTCCTGGGCAGCGTCGGGGCGTACGCCGTCGGCGGTCTGCTCATCGACCTGCTCTCGGCGCGGCCCGTACTCGTGATCGCCGGCGCCGGACTGGTCCTCGTCACCGCGCTGAGCGTCCGCGGGGTGCGCACCGCAACCCGGGACAACCCCGCCGAGGCCGGGGACGGCGAAAGCCGGTCTTCCGGGCAAGGACCCGAGGCGGCACCCGCGGAAGAAGAGGAGGGAAGCGACGGGCGGTCTCCCGAAGAGGAAGCCGAGTCTTCGTTCGAAGGGAACAGATGAGCACAGGATCCGGTTGGTTTCTCGCCCCCTGGGCCGTGGCGCAACCGCTGATTCACCGGTGGTACGCCTGGCCCCATCTGCTCAGCCCGCACACGGCGGCGTTGAATCTGCGCGACCGTCAGCTCCAGGTCATGCACAGCTACGTCAAGGCGCCCCATCTGCACGAGCGTGCGCTGCGCGACCCCGCGATGTTCGGCGGTCCCTTCCTCGACCCGGGCACGGCGACGGTCGCCGACATCGAGGCGCTCGTCGAGCGGACCACGAGCGCGGCGGCCCCGCTGCTGCGGCTGGCGGAGGACATCGACGACGCCCGCCGCCTGCTGCGGGAGAAGGCCGACGGGAATCCGCTGTCGGCTCTCTACCCGCTCCTCGGGGACACGCTGCGCGGCCGGGTCGAGCTGGCCTATGACACGAGCCATCGTCCGCAGATACGGTTCTTCGAACCTCTGCTCTACGCCTCCGCCGCCCTGTACGACCGGTCGGCGCAGACGATCTCGCTGCGCGCCGGGCCCGATCCGGCACAGCCCTTCATCTTCAACAGCCCGGTGATGCCGGACGCGCGGCGGGTCGACCTCCCCGTCCCGTTCGACGCGCCGGAGCTGGACACGCTCTTCGGTGCCGAGCCGTCCGGGGTCGATCCGGAGGAACTGGCGCGCGACCTCGGCGTGGCCCCGGACCGGCGAGCCCTCTTTCGCACGCTGTTCACCGACACTCCCCCGGCGCCCCCGTCCCCGGTGGCCGAGGGCGTCCGGATGAGGTTCTTCGGCCACGCGTGCGTGCTGCTGGAGTCCGCGGCGGGCTCGGTCCTGATGGACCCGCTGATCGGATACGCCGGTGACGGCCACGACCACTTCACCTTCGAGGACCTGCCCGCCAGGCTCGACGCGATCGTGCTCAGCCACGCGCACCCCGACCACGTGGGCATCGAGACCCTGCTGCGGCTGCGCCACCGTACCGACACGGTGATCGTGCCCCGGGACTCCGGTGGGTCGCTCGCCGACCCGGGCCTGGGGGTACTGCTGGAGAACCTGGGCTTCCGCACCGTGCGCAGGGTCCAGGAACTGGAGTCGGTCGGGATCGCGGAGGGGATCACCGTCACCGCGCTGCCCTTCCTCGGAGAGCACGCGGACCTCGACATCTGGTCCAAGAGCGTCTTCCTCGTGCGCATGGACGGCCGGTCGCTGCTGTTCGCCACCGACACCACCCTGCTGGAGCCGGCGCTCTACGACCTGCTGAGCGACCTGCTGCCGCCGGTCGACGCCCTGTTCATCGGCCTGGAGAGCGTGGGGGCGCCGGCCTCGTGGCTCTACGGCCCGCTGCTGGAGACCCGGCTGCCCCGGGAGGTCGACCAACGACGCCGGATCAACGGATCCGACGCGGTCATGGCGGCGGAGATAGCCCGCCGCGTGGGTGCCCGGCGGGTCTTTGTGTACGCCATGGGCCTGGAGCCGTGGCTGCGCCACATCACGGGCTCCTCCTACGACCCCGACTCCGAGCAACTGCGCCAGACCCGCATGCTCCTGGAGACCTGCGCCGAGCGGCAGGTGCCGGCCGAGCTTCTCCACATGAGGAAGGAAACGTTTTTCCCTCCCAGCACGCCATCAGCGCGCCACTGAATCCCGCCGAAGGAGGCGACCTTGGCCGACGTCGACCAGGCCGTTCCCAGTGCACCGCGGTCGATCGCGGACACCGACTGCCTCATCGTCGGTGGCGGCCCCGCGGACGTCACCTCGCGTACCACCCGGAGCAGACCGGCCGGGACCATGTCGTGCCGGAGGCGGCACAGGTGGCCGATTCCTTCCCGCGCGTGCCGCGGCACCGCCGGCTGATCTTCACCAACAAGGTCCACACGGAATTCACCGACCGGGACAAGAACCTGGGGTGGCAGGACAGGCCCTCGCCCGCCTGAGGCCGTTCCCCACCCGGGGCCGTTCCACCCCCAGGGCTGTTCCCATGACCTGAGTCCGTGCCACGAAAGGCTTCGTGCACCACGATCGGAGGGCTGGACGATGAGCGACGCGGGTGTTCCCGGAAAACGCCGTGTGTATTCCTCGATGATCAGCAGATTCGGATACATCCCGCTGGTCTGGGGATGTCTGCGGGCCTATCTGGAGCTGGAGCCCGATCTGCTGGACGCCTACGAGCTGGAACAGCCGGTGTTCCTGCCCGAGCAGGTGCCGACGGCGGTCGACTCCATGGAGGACCCGAGCGTCTTCATGGTGTCCTGCTACATCTGGAACTTCCGCCGCCAGATGACTCTCTGCAAGGAGGCCAAGGAACGCTTCCCCGGGATCACGATCGTGGCCGGGGGCCCGCACGTACCCGACGACTCGCGCACCTTCTTCGACGAGCACCCGTATGTCGACTTCCTGATCCACAAGGAGGGCGAGAGGCCCTTCGCCGCGCTGCTGCGCGCTCTGCTGGACGAGCAGCCGGACTTCTCCTCGCTCCCGTCGCTGAGCTGGCGCGACGCGTCCGGCGAGGTGCACCGCAATCCGCTGGGCGCCCAGCTGCCGAGGGAGATCGAGGTGCCGAGCCCCTGGCTGACCGGACTGCTCGACCCGGCCATGGAGCTGGCCCGGAGCCATGGCTATCCGGTGGTCACCCCGTGGGAGACCAACCGGGGCTGCCCGTACAGCTGCACCTTCTGCGACTGGGGCTCCAACACCATGTCGAAGGTGCGCCAGTACAGCGAGGAGCGGCTGCACGCCGAGATCGACTACCTGGCCGACCGGCAGGTGCACGCGGTGCTGTGCGCCGACGCCAACTTCGGCATCCTGCCCCGGGACAAGGCGCTCGCGGAACACTTCGCCGCGCGGCGAGAGGCCGACGGCTACCCGCGCAAGTTCGCCGCCAGCTACGCCAAGAACGCCACCGTCCGGGTGTTCGAGATCGGGCAGATCATGGCCACGGCCGGCATGTCCGACCGGGCGATCCTGGCGATGCAGAGCGGTTCGGCGGAGGTGCTGGAGCACGTCAAGCGGTCCAACATGAAGGCCGAGCGGTACGAGGACCTGGCCCATCGGTTCCGCGAGGTGGGCGTCGACGCCAACACCGAGGTGATCCTCGGCCTGCCGCACGAGACACGGGAGTCCTTCGTGCGGGGCATCTGCCGGATGCTGGAGATCGGCATCCACGGCCACATCTCCGTCTACGAGTGCGTCATGCTGCCCAACAGCGAGATGAGCACGCCCGCGTACCGGGAGAGGTACGCGCTGGAGACGATCCGGCGGGCGTATCTCCAGGACGACATCGAGCAGTTCGAGGTGGTGGTGGCGCACTCGACGATGACGCGCGAGGACTGGGTCTACATGTACCTGTTCGGCGCCACGGTGCAGGCCCTGCACAACCGCGGTCTGACCGGGTACATCGGAAGGTACCTCCAGCGCGAGGGCATCCTGTCGTACGAGCGCTTCTACCGGCATCTGCTGGACCGTGCCCTGCACACCGGCGAGGGGGTCTTCGCCGAACCGATCCTGCGGGCGAAGAAGCTCCTGGAGCAGTACCTGGTCGACAGCTCGATCCCCAACGAGGGGAAGGTGCTGAGCCAGCCCGACATGGCCGAGAAGGTACGCCGGCTGATCCCGGACAAGGAGTCGTGGCTGATCTACGAATGGTGCTGGGCGCACGTGCAGGCCGATCTGGACCGGTTCTACACCGAACTGCGCCTCGATCTGATCGGCGAGGGCGTGGACCTCGACGCGCGGCTGGAGGACCTCTTCCAGTACCAGCAGGCCACGGTGTTCGCCATCGGGGACCGCGGGGCGCGGTTCATGCTGTTCAACCACGACTGGCCCGGCTACTTCCGGGACGAGAAGCAGGAGGCCGGGCTGGTCTCCGTACCGACACCCATGCGGTTCGAGCCGCCCCGTGAGCGTTTGCGGTGACCGCCGTGCCGAGCGCGCGCCGGCGTACTTCGACAACCAGCCGGACTTCTACACCAAGGCGGCCGGCATCGCGAAGACCACCGCGCCGTCCGCGTGGGGCCCGAACGTG
>NZ_JBEXKG010000120.1:0-24132 GCF_040609555.1 Streptomyces sp. NPDC004658 | reverse complement strand
ATGCCCTCCCGGTGCGCGGAGCGCAGCACGTCGAGGATGGCCAGCCCCACCTGCGCGCTCGCCCGGCCGCCGCGGGCCGGCCGGCACCTGTACGCCGATCTCGGCCCGCTGCGCGAACCGCTCACCGCCCAAGGCGTCGGCGACGCACAGGAACTGGAGGACCTCCTCACCGAACGGCTCGGCATGCCCGCGCCCGGCGGCCACCGCTTCGGCGACGACCTCGCAGCGCTGCGCGTCCGGCTCGCCACCGGGCCCCTGCTGGGCGCCACGGACGAAGAACGCACGGAATCCCTCACGTCCCCCGAACCGTTGGAACTGCCACACGTGCAACGCGCGTTGATGTCCTTGAGGTCGGCCTTCGACGATCTCCGCGACGACGCTCAGCGATGGGAGCCTCCTCGATGACGCAGCAGACGCATGAGCCCGGCCCGGCCACGACGACCACGGCGGCCGGCGAACCCGGCACGCCGGCCCCCCTCGCGCCCCCCTTCCCGCCCCTGGCCGAGCCCCGCCCGCTGGGCGAACCGCGGGTCTGGCCCCGCACGTTCCACGACCGGCTCACCGCCCCGCTGCCCGGCCTGAAGGCGCTCGCCCGCTTCGCCCGCGAAGGCGCCGTGCGCCCTGATCCCGAGGGCCTCGCCGACATCCCCCGTCTGCCCTACGCACCGGCCCCGTTGCCCCGCGTCGACGCCCGCACCCTCGCCGTCACCTGGGCGGGACACGCCAGTTGGATCGTCCGCATCGGCGGTCTGACCGTCCTCACCGACCCCGTCTGGTCCCGCCGCATCCTCGGCACACCGGCCCGCATCACCCCCGTGGGCGTGCCCTGGGAGGGCCTGCCCCGCGTCGACGCCGTCGTCATCAGCCACAACCACTACGACCACCTGGACGCCCCCACCCTGCGCCGACTCCCGCGCGACACCCCGGTGTTCGCGCCCGCCGGCCTCGGCCGCTGGTTCCGTCGCCGCCGGTTCACCCGCGTCACCGAGCTCGACTGGTGGGAGGGCGCCGAACTGGCCGGGGTCCGCTTCGACTTCGTCCCCGCCCACCACTGGTCCAAGCGCACCCTCACCGACACCTGCCACAGCCTGTGGGGCGGCTGGGTGCTGACCGACCCCGACGGACAGCGCCTCTACTTCGCCGGCGACACCGGGTACGGCCACTGGTTCTCCCGCATCGGCCGCCGCTACCCCGGCATCGACCTCGCCCTGATGCCCATCGGCGCCTACGACCCCCGCTGGTGGCTCAGCGACGTCCACTGCGACCCGGAGGAAGCGGTCCAGGCCACCCTCGACCTGGGCGCCCGCCGCATGGCCCCCATGCACTGGGGCACGTTCATCCTCTCGGCGGAACCGGTCCTGGAGCCGCTCACCAGAGTGCGGACGGCCTGGGAGAAGGCGGGGCTGGAGCGCGAGGACCTGTGGGACCTGCCGGTGGGAGCGTCACGCGTGCTGGACTGACGCGCATCCCGCCCCCGGCACCTCACCCGGCGGCCCGGACCCGCCGCCAGACACCGGGCGCCGCGCTGATCACCACGGTCAGCAGGACCGCCACCACGACGCCCTCCCACGGCTCGGCGAACAGCGAGCCTCCCAGGATCCCGATCACCTGATACGTGGCCGCCCAGGCGAGACACGCGGGCAGATTCCCCCGCGCGAACCGCCTGAGCGGCCACTCCGCCATCAGACAGGCCAGCATCACCGGTATGCGCCCGGCCGGCACCAGCCGGGACAGCACCAGCACCGCCACCCCGTGCTCGGCGAGCTTCCGCCGCGCCTGCGCGAGCCGCTCCTCCGGCGCCCGCGACCGGATCGCCTCCAGCCACCGCGACCCGTTCTTCGACCGCATTCCGCGCCGCCCCAGCCAGTACAGCGCCGCGTCCCCCAGGAAGGCGGCCAGCGACGCCGTCACGAACACCAGCGCCAGCGAGAACGGCGCCGTCCGGTGGAACGCCACCACCGCCGCCGAACTCACCAGCGCGCCGGTCGGCACGACCGGCACCAGCGCCCCGATGAGCACCAGCAGGAACAACGACGGATAGCCCACCACCTGCTGTGTGGACTCGGGCGTCACGGCCCGTGACGCCTCGGCGAGCCACGTCATCGCGCGACCTCCAGCCGCACACTCTCCCCGTGCCCCAGCTTGTGCACCGCCACCCGCGGCGCGGCCACCGCCGCCAGCCGCACGAACTCGTCACCCGGCGCGTGGAACTCGTGCGGGCGCACCGCGTCCATGCCGATCGGCCAGTACGTCCCGTAGTGCACCGGCACCGCCATCCGCGGCGCCAGCAGGGCGAGCGCCCGCGCCGCGCGCCCCGCGTCCAGATGCCCCTCCCCGAGATACGGTCCCCAGCCGCCCACCGGCAGCAGCGCCACGTCCACCGGCCCGACCCGCTCGGCCATGTCGTCGAACAGCCCGGTGTCCCCGGCGAAGTAGGTCCGGGCCTCGCCCTCGACGACGTAGCCCAGCGCGGGCGAGCGGCGCGGGCCCATCGGCAGCCGCCGCCCGTCATGCAGCGCCGGCACCACACGGACCAGCAGCTCGCCGATCCGCACCTCGTCCCCGGGCACCACCTCGGTGATCCGCAGCTGTCGCAGCCGGCGCAGCCCGGGTACCGCCCGTGGTGCGCCCCGGGGCACGAGCAGGCGCGTGCCCGGGTCGAGGCAGGCCAGCGACGGCAGATGCAGATGGTCGGCGTGCAGGTGGGAGACCAGCACCAGGTCCGCACGGCGGGCCTCGGAGGGCGGCACGGCACCCCGGCGGCGCCGCAGGTGCGCCAGCCGGCGCGCGAACAGGGGGTCGGTCAGCAGGCGTACGTTCGCATCCTCCAGCGCACAGGTGGCGTGACCCCACCACGTGATCTCCACCGGCACCTTCTTCGCCTCCTTCACGCGACTCCCCGAAGCCTACGGGCAGGAGTAGGGTCGGCGGCGAAACCCGGAGGTGAGGGGGACGCCATGGGACAGCCGCGGGGTGCCTTCGGGGCGCTCACGACCGTGCGGGTCACCGCCATCGCCAGCCTCACACCCCTGGAGGAGCTGGAGGCCGACCCCTTCCTGGTGGACTCGCGCAGCCAGCACGCGATGTGCGCCCGCTGGGCCGCCGAGCACGGTTACGTGGTCGCCCGGGAACTGCTCGTCGGCGGGCTGCGGTTCGACCACTGCGCGCTCTGGGACGGGGTGCGGCCCGGGGTGGACGTGTTCGTGGCGCCCAGCCTGCGGGTGCTGCGCCGGGCCCTGTCGTCGGTGGAGGAGTTCACCGCCGAGTGCGCGCGCCGGGGGGTGCGCGTGGAGACGGTGGGGCGGGCCGAACCGGCGTACGACGCGCAGATGAAGGCACGGGTGCACCGGCGGCTGTCGATGCCGACCGCCGGCTACGACGGACGCTGACCCCGTCGGACCCCCGGCCCCGTCCTGCTCCCGACGACCCGCCCGGGCGCGCGTGTGACAAGGTGGAGGCGGCTCGATCGGGCCGGTGAAGCGAGAGGAGGCCCCCCGGCCGCAGGGTGGGGGAGGGCCGGGACGTGAGGTGTGCGGGGCGTGGGCGGGGTGCGGTGGCGACGGATCGCCAGTCAGGTCGGGCGGAGCGTCGCCGTATGGGCCGTGTCCACGGTCACCATGCTGGTCCTCGCGGCGATCCTGCCCGACTTCCAGCTCCAGTCCGCCGACGGCGACAGCGCCACCCGTATCGCGGTCGCCGCCGCCTGCGGGGCCGGCGCCTTCGGCATCCTCTCGGCCGTGGTCTGGCCGCTGCTGGTCCGACTGCTGCTGCTCGTCCCCGCTTTCGTCCTCGGCCTGCTGGTCTTCTTCCTCAACGGCTCCCTGCTGCTGCTCGCCCTGCGCATCAACCCCTCCGGGCGCGGCGAGGCCGCACCCGAGACCGCCGTCATCGTGGCCGCCGTGATGTCCGCCGTCGCCTCGGCCACCGGCGCGGCCCTCGCCGTGCGCGACGACGAGACCTACCGGCGCCGCCTGCACCGCCTCGCCACCCGCAGCCGGCGGGCCCATCCGCCCTGCCCCACCGCGCCCGGACTGCTGTGTGTGCAGCTCGACGGCGTCGGCCACGACGTCCTGGTCGACGCGGTCCGCAAGGGGCTGATGCCGACGGTGGGCCGCTGGCTGTCCGGCGGCGGCACACAGCCGGCCGGCGAGCGCACACCGCCGGCGGACAACACCGCGCGCCCGGTCGTCGGCCGCGCCCGGTCCACCCACCGCCTCACGCCCTGGCGCACCGACTGGTCCAGCCAGACCGGCGCCAGCCAGCTCGGCATCCTGCACGGCAGCACCTTCGACGTGCCGGCGTTCCGCTGGTACGAGAAGGACCGGGGCGAGGTCATGGTCTGCAACAGACCGACGAGCGCCGCCGAGCTGCAACGCCGCGCCATACGGCACACCGGCGACGGGGGACTGCTCACCGTGGACGGCGCCAGCCGGGGCAACCTGTTCAGCGGCGGGGCCGACGAGCAGGCCCTCGTCCTGTCGATCGCCGCCCGCCGCCGCAGCCCGGCGAACCGTTCCCGCGCCGGGTACTTCGCCTACTTCAGCGACCCGGCGGGCGCCGTCCGCACCGCCCTGTCGTTCGTCGCCGAGGTGGCCCGCGAGATCGGCCAGTCCACCCGCGCCCGCCTGCGGGGACAGCGCCCGCGCGTCGGCCGGGGCGGCCTCTACCCGTTCATCCGCGCCTTCGCCACCGTCGTCGAACGGGACGTCGTCGTCGCCGCGGTCATGGGCGACATGCTCGCCGGCCGCACCGCCGTCTACGCCGACCTCGTCGCCTACGACGAGGTGGCCCACCACTCCGGCCCGCGCAGCCGCGACGCCGAGAAGGTCCTGCAACGCCTCGACCGCTCCCTCGCCCTCCTCGAACGGGTCGCCGAGCACGCCCCGCGCCCCTACCGGATCGTCGTCCTCTCCGACCACGGACAGAGCCCCGGCGAAACGTTCCGCGCCCGCTACGGCCTCACCCTCGGCGACCTGGTCCGGGCCGGCTGCGGCCTGCCCGTCCCACGCCGGGCCCGGCGCACCCGCAGCGGCGCCGAGGCCCGCGCCGCCGTCCGCGCCGCCCTGCGCCGGCCGGTGGAGGAGAAGGGCGAGCACCACCGCCCCGCCCGCCACTCCGAGCCGATCGTGCTGGCCTCCGGCAACCTCGGCCTCATCTCCTTCCCGGACGTCCCGCACCGCATGACCAAGGAGGAGATCGACGCCCGCCACCCGGCGCTGCTCACCACCCTCGCCAACCACCCCGGCATCGGCTTCCTCCTCGTGCGCAGCGAGCAGCACGACGGCGTCGTCCTCGGCGCCTACGGTGCCGAGATCCCCCTGGCACGGCTGGACGACGAGCCCGGCCCGCTGGCCCGCTTCGGCCCCGGCGCCGCCGCCGCCGTCCGCCGCACCCACTCCTTCCCGCACACCGCCGACATCATGGTCAACTCCGCCTACGACCCCGCCGACGGCGAAGTCCTCGCCTTCGAGGAACAGATCGGCTCGCACGGCGGTCTCGGCGGCGCCCAGTCCCACCCGTTCCTGCTCTCCCCGTACGAGCTGTCCGCACCGGCCGAGGACGGGGAGGAGCTGACCGGCGCCGAGCACGTCCACCGGGTGCTCCGCCGCTGGCTGAGCGAGCTGGACGGGCCCCAGGTGCCGCTCACCCCGGACGTGGAGGAGGAGCGGGCCGCCTGAAATTCGGCTGCGCCCGCACCGCCGTACACCCACACTGTTCGAGTCGTACACCACTCGAACACCCCGAGGACTCCGCGCTGTGCAGGCCGCCGTCACCGTCACCCCCGCCCGCGTCCCCGAACTCCTCCTCGGACTCGCCACCGTCCGGCCCGTCTTCCTCTGGGGCGCCCCGGGCATCGGCAAGTCCTCCCTGGTGCGGGAGTTCGCCGCCTCGCTCGGCCTGGAGTGCGTGAGCCTGCTCGGCACCCAGCTGGCCCCCGAGGACCTGATCGGCGTGCCGCAGATCCGCGACGGGCGCTCGGTGTTCTGCCCGCCGGAGACGATCGCGCGGGACGAGCCGTACTGCCTGTTCCTGGACGAGCTGAACGCGGCCACCCCGGACGTGCAGAAGGCGTTCTACTCCCTCATCCTCGACCGCCGGATCGGCACCTACGAGCTGCCGGAGGGCTCCGTCGTCATCGGCGCCGGGAACCGCTCCACCGACAACGCCCTGGCCCGGCCGCTGGCCTCCGCCCTGGTGAACCGGCTCGCCCACGTCCACCTGGAGGTGTCCGCCAGGGACTGGCTGGCGTGGGCCGCGGACAACGGCATCCACCCGTGGATCGTGGACCACCTCACCGACCGGCCGGACCACCTGTGGTCCAAGCCGCCCAAGACCGAGGAGCCGTTCTCCACCCCCCGCTCCTGGCACATGCTCTCCGACGCCCTGCGCTCCTTCGGCGCCGACCTGGACGAGCCGACCCTGAACGTCCTCGCGCACGGCACCCTCACGCCCCGGCACGCCACCGCCTTCTGCGGCTACGTCAAGATCGTGCGCAGCCGCTTCGGGATCGAGGCGATCCTCAAGGGTGACGCCCGCTGGCCGCACCGCGTCCAGGACCGGGACCTGCTGTACTACCTCGCCGAGTCCTTCCGCGGCCGGCTCGTGAAGGACCTGCCCGCCAGCAAGGAGCACATGTCGGCGAACGGACGGCAGATCGCCCACCGCGCCAAGTCGCTGCTGGTGCAGCTCGCCGAGATCTCCGTGGAGGTCGCCCAGACCGTCATCGCCTCGGACGCCGACGGCAACCCGGTCCTGCCGTCCTGGTTCCTGGTCGAGGCCGCCCGCGACATGCCCCGGCTGGTGGAGGCGCGGCGGTGAGCCGCACCCCGCCGAAGAACAAGCGGGACCCGGCCGGCGAGGCGTTCGCCGAGGGCATGCGGCTGCTGCGCGCGAACCCGGCCCTCGCCGCCGTGGACTTCGACGTCTGCCGCACCGAGGGCTGCGCCCTCGCCCCGCGCGAGGGCCTGCTCGTCACCGACTCCGACGGCACCGTGCACGCCCACCCCGACCGGCTCGCCGAGCCGGCCGCCTGGGCGTGGGCGCTCGCGCACGCCGCCCTCCACCTCGGCTTCGGGCACCTCCCGGCCGCCCCGGGCGCACGGGAACAGCCCGACCGGTACGACCTCGCCGCCCGCTGCGTCGTCGTCAACCGCTTCCTGCTCGGCTTCCCCGTCGGCACCGCCCCCGAGCACCTGCCCGCGAGCTACCCCGACGGAGACGAGGAACGGCTCGCCGCCGGCTGGCGCGCCCACGGCCTGCCGCCCGCCTACGAGCGCTGCGGCACCGCCGGACCCGCACCCGACCAGGTGCTCACCGAATGGCTCGCCTGGCGGGGGCCCGCCCCCGACCGCCAGTCGGCGTTCGCCGCCGCCCTGACCCGGACCGTGTCCGCCGCGATGGACATGGCCGGCGGCCGGCTGGACAGCCTCCACGGCGAGCGCCTCCCGCGCCGGCCCTGGGAGAGGGCCCTGAGCTGGTTCGTCTCCTCCTATCCGCTGCTCGGCGGCATCGCGGCCGGCATCGCCCTGGTCGCCGACGCCGAACTCGCCCGCGCCCACGGCATCCAGATCGCCGCCGTCGACCCCGGGGCCGGCGAGATCTACGTCAACCCGCTGCGCGCCTTCGAGGACGAGGAGTGGCGGTTCGTCCTCGCCCACGAGATGCTGCACGCCGCCCTGCGCCACGGCGACCGCTGCGGCACCCGCGACCCCTACCTGTTCAACATCGCCTGCGACTACGTCGTCAACGGCTGGCTGGTCGAGATGCAGGTCGGCACCATGCCCGAGGGCCTGCTGCACGACCCGCGGCTGGCCGGCCTGTCCGCCGAGGAGGTCTACGACCGCATCGCCGGCGACCTGCGCCGGATGCGGCGCCTGGCCACCCTCCGCGGCAAGGGCGCCGGCGACGTCCTCGGCGGCCCCCTCCGCCCGGCCACCGACCCCGTCGACCTCGACGAGTTCTACCGCCGCGGGCTCACCCGCGGCCTGGACCTGCACCACGCCCAGGACCGCGGCTTCCTGCCCGGCGGTCTGGTCGAGGAGATCCGCGCGCTCAGCCATCCGCCGCTGCCCTGGGACGCGCAACTGGCCCGCTGGTTCGACGAGTTCGTGCCCCGCCCCGAGCCCGTGCGGTCCTACGCCCGCCCGGCGCGCCGCCAGGCCTCCACCCCGGACATCCCCCGTGCGGGCCGCTGGTTCCCGCCCGAGGAGGTCGCCCGCTGCACCTTCGGGGTGGTCCTCGACACCTCCGGCTCGATGGGCCACACCCTGCTCGGCAAGGCCCTCGGGGCCATCGCCTCCTACGCCGAGGCCCGGGACGTGCCGGCCGCCCGCGTGGTGTTCTGCGACGCGGCCCCGCACGACGCCGGCTATGTGCCGGTCACCGAGATCGCCGGCCGGGTGCGGGTGCACGGGCGCGGCGGGACCGTCCTCCAGCCCGGCGTCGACCTGCTGCACCGGGCCGAGGACTTCCCGCCCACCGCACCGGTCCTGGTGATCACCGACGGCTGGTGCGACGTGCTGCGGGTGCGCAGGGAGCACGCCTACCTGATCCCGCAGGGAAGTCACCTGCCGTTCACGCCCCGTGGGCCGGTCTTCAGAGTGCGATGAGCCCGGATGTGATCGGATAGGGACATCCGGGAACCCCGGAACCGCGACACTCGCGAAAGGAAGCATCGTGGCAACCACGCGCACCGCGCACACCGTCTGGGAAGGCAACCTGCTCGAAGGCAAGGGCGTCGTCACCTTCGACTCCTCCGGCATCGGCGAGCAGCCGGTCACGTGGGCCTCGCGCGCCCAGGACGCGAACGGCAGGACCAGCCCCGAGGAGCTGATCGCCGCCGCCCACTCCAGCTGCTTCTCCATGGCGCTCTCGCACGCCCTGGCCGGCGCCGGCACCCCGCCCACCCGGCTGGAGACCAACGCCGACGTCACGTTCCAGCCCGGCGAGGGCATCACCGGCATCCACCTCACCGTGCGCGGCGAGGTGCCCGGCCTGGACGCGGACGGCTTCCGCTCCGCCGCCGAGGACGCCAAGAAGAACTGCCCGGTCAGCCAGGCCCTGACCGGTACGACGATCACGCTGACGGCCGAGCTGGTCTGACGCCCGTACCGCTCCCGCCGCGCCCCGCCCGAGGGGCGCGGCGCACGGTCACGGGGGTGTCGCGGTGGGTGCGGCCGGCAGGGCGGCGCACACCGCGTCCAGGACGCCCGCGTACGGTGTGCCGCAGTCGGTCAACCGCGTACGCAGCCGCTCCAGGCCGTCGCGGTACTCGGTCAGCAGGCCCGTCTCGCCGGTCCGCGCGGTGAACTCCAGCACCGCCGGCAGGAAGTCCGGCAGTTCCTCACCGCTGCACTCCAGGCCGTGCCGGCGGTAGAGGTCCTGGAAGCGGACCAGGGCCGTACCGCGCCGCCGGGTGCCGCCGTCGTGCCACCGGCTCAGGTACAGGCTGTGCCGGTGCGCGAGGCCGAAGACCCGCACGTAGTGCGCGGCCAGCTCCCGCTGGGGGGTGACCGCCGCGTGGTCGGTGAACGCCCGCAGCTGCGGGGCGGCCTCCCGCAGCAACGGCAGCCGGGCGATCAGGTCGTCGTCCGGGTAGGTCAGGCACAGGGCCGCCGCCTGGTAGAGCACCGCGTCCGAGGGCATCAGACCTCCTTCGCGTCGTCGGGGCGGCCCCGCCTGCGTGGTCGAGGCCGCACCCCCCGGGCAGTACCGAACCTAGGGGCGGCGCCCAGGGCGCACCCGCCGGCAGACCCGTACGGGTCACACCGGGCTCACAGGCTCTCGCGGTGCTCCCGCAGCAGCTTCAGGGTGCGCTGGGCGGACGCGGCCCGCGCCGTCATGTGGTCCAGCACCTCCAGGTGCGCGGCCACCTCCTGGCGCGAGTCCAGATACAGGGCCCCGGTCAGATACTCGGTGAACACCATGTCCGGCAGTTCCGGCTCGGCGAACCGGAACAGCGTGAACGGCGCGTACGTCCCCGGGTGCGGGCCCGCCGCGAACTCGGCGATCTGCAGCGTGACCCGGTCCCGCCCGGCGTACTCCAGCAGCCGGTCCAGCTGGTCCCGCAGCACCTCGGACCGCATGCTCACGGGGCGTCGGAGCACCGTCTCGTCCATGATCACCCACAGGTGGGGCGGGTCCTCCCGCTCCAGCAGCCGCTGCCGCTCCATGCGCAGCGACACATGCCGCTCGACCGTCTCCGGCGAGGTCTGCCCGATCGTCCCCGCCTCCAGCACCGCGCGCGCGTACTCCTCGGTCTGCAGCAGACCGGGCACGAAGTGCGGCTCGTAGGAGCGGATGACCCGGGCGGCGCCCTCCAGACTGACGTACAGGCTGAACCAGTCCGGCAGCACGTCGTGGAACCGCTGCCACCAGCCGGGCTGGTTCGCCTCCTCGGCCAGCCGCACGAACGCGTCGGCCTCCTCCTCGGGCACCCCGTAGGTGGTCACCAGCACCTGCACGTAGGGGATCTTCAGCGCGACCTCGGCCATCTCCATCCGCCGTACGGTCGCCGACGCCACCCGCAGGACCCGGGCGGCCTCCTCACGGCTGAGCCCCGCCGCCTCCCGCAGCTCCTGCAACCGCTTGCCCAGCACCACCTGGCCCACGGTGGGCGCAGCCCGCCGCTCACTCACCGCCACGCCCTCCCCTGCGCACCGATCCACGAGGGGAGCAGTCTGTCACGTGTTGCCGTCTCGCACACGTGCCCGAGGCAATGAGCCTCAACCCGCCTGCGTGTGCAGGTACTTGGCGGTCGCCGGGTCCGCCGGCAGGAACGTCTCGATGGCGAGTTCGGCGACCGTGACGTCCATCGGCGTGTTGAACGTGGAGATCGAGGACACGAACGACAGGGTGCGGCCGGCGTGCTCGATGCGCAGCGGCAGCGCGAAGTACGGCACCGGCTCGACCGGTTCGCCGCCGGCCGGCTCCTCGGGCACCGGATAGGCCGCCACCTCCTCGTACAGGGCGCGGAGCCGGTCCGAGCGGTGCAGGGCGATCTCCCGCTCCATCTGGGCCAGCAGATGCCCGCGCCACTCCCGCAGGTTCCGGATGCGCGGGGCCAGCCCCTCCGGGTGCAGGGTCAGCCGCATCGCGTTCGGCGCCGGCGCCATCAGCTTCTCCGGCACGCCCTCCAGCAGCAGGGCGATACCCCGGTTCGCGGCGACGACCGTGTACCCGGCGTCGACCACCAGCGCGGGGTACGGCTCGTAGCCCCGGATGAGCCGCTCCATGCCGTCGCGCAGCGCGTCCAGCGCCGGGTCGTCCAGCGGGGTCTCCGAGTAGCGCGGGGCGTAACCGGCCGCCAGCAGCAGGGCGTTGCGCTCCCGCACCGGCACGTCGAGCTGTTCGGCGAGCCGCAGCACCATCTCCTCGCTGGGCCGGGACCGGCCGGTCTCGACGAAGCTGATGTGCCGGGCGGAGGAGTCGGCGGCCAGCGCCAGGTCCAGCTGCGAGATCCGCCGCCGCTCCCGCCAGGCGCGCAGCAGCGGGCCGACGCCCTTGCCGGTGACGTCGGCGGAAGCGGTGGGACCGGACGCGGGGAGAGGCATGCCGCCGACCCTAGTCGAGCCGGGGCCGGGGAACGAGCGGATCCTGCCGGGCCCCTCGCCGACGTGGCAGGCTGGCCCTGTACCCGCCACGCCCCGCCCGGGGCACGCAGCGAAGGGAGCCCGGCCCATGGCCGTCGAACCGCTGTCGCAGAAGGAGATCGAGGACCGCCTGGCCGAACTGCCCGGCTGGTCCGTCGACGGCGACCGCCTCACCCGCTCCTACCGGCTCGGCTCGCACTTCGCGGCGGCCGCGCTGGTCGTGCACATCGCCGGCATCCAGGACGAGCTGGACCACCACTCCGACCTCACCCTCGGCTACAACACGGTCTCGCTCAGCGTGAACACCCACAGCGCGGGCGGCGCCGTCACCGCGAAGGACTTCGCTCTCGCCCGCAGGGTGGAGGACATCGCCCCAGGTCACGGAGCACACTGAGCGATGTGCTCGACTACGACAAGGAAGCCGACGACTACGACACCTCACGCGGCGGCGAGGCCCGCGCGCACGAGGCCGCACAGGCCGTCCTCGGCCTGATACCCGAGGGGCCCGGCCGCCTCCTCGACGTCGCCTGCGGCACCGGGATCGTCACCCGGCGGCTCGCCGCCGCGCGCCCGGGGCTGCGGGTGACCGGCGCGGACCTCACTCCCGCCATGGCCCGCAGGGCGTCGGCCCGGCTGCCCGGCACGATCGTGCGGGCCGACAGCCGCCGACTGCCCTTCCCGGACGACGTCTTCGACGCGGTCACCACCATCTGGCTGCTGCACCTGCTGACCGACCCCGGGGACGTCGGCGCGGTCGTCGGCGAGTGCGCCCGCGTGCTGCGGCCCGGCGGGGTGTACGTCACCACGGTCGACAAGGCCGCCGCGCACGACGTCGGCAGCGACATCGACACCGTCCTCGCCGCCCGCCCGCGCCGTCCCGCCGCCGACGCCGCGGAAACCGTCACCGCCCACGCCGCCCGGCACGGACTCCGACCCGCCGGACACGGCTCCTTCCGCGGTGCCGGACAGGGCCGCAGCCCCCGCACCACCATCGCCGACCTGCGCCGCGGCTGGTTCACCCTGCTGCCGCCCGGCCGGCCGCGCACCGAGGAGTTCGCCGCCCGTCTGGCCGCCCTCCCCGACCAGGACCGCCCGCGCCCCGACCCGCGCTTCAGCCTGAGGGCCTTCCGCAAACCGGTGCTCTGAGACACCGCGGACCGTCCGGCTCGGCGAGCTGCCCCCGAGTCTGATGACGACCTGCCGTGCCGCGGGCACCGGGTCCGCGCGGCCCACTCGCGCCGGCGCGCCGCGCGGACCCGGGGAGCGGACGCCGTTCGCGGTCAGGCGCCGCCGCCCCCTCCGGGCCAGGACACGGTGGCGCGCCGGGCGCCGGGCCGACGAGCCCGGTGGGCCGCGGGTCCCGGACCGGGTCGGAGCGCGGGCGGGCGGTGAGCCGTTCCGGCGGGGCGGCCCGAGGAGCGGGGCTGCCGGGCCGGGCGGTACGGCGTCGGTGCGCGCGGCGGCCCTGGGCGCACGAGGGCGGGAAGGGCGTCACCCGCTTCTCGCGGATCAGGATTGCGCGGTGCGCGGCTGCCGGCCGCTTCCCCGCGTCTGCAACGCGTCCTTCCCGCCACCACCAGGACACCACGGGAACCGCCGCGGCACCAGTGCCGCGGGCCGGCCGGTCACGCGGGGTGAGCGCCGCCGGCCTGGTGCCGGGCATGGTGGGCATGGTGGACCCACGGCAAGGGGGCGGCCCCCGGTGCGCGGGGGCCGCCCGAGAAGAGGTGCCGGTCTACTCAAGGAGCTCCGCGTACGAGCCCATGGCCAGGGCGATGTCCGCCTGGGCCCAGAAGCGGTGGTACGTGAAGACGGGCGCGGCGCCGCCCTTGAGGTAGGCCTCGATCTTCGACCAGTTCGGGTCGCTCTTGTAGAAGGACCGCAGCGAGGCGAACGTGGACGAGGAGTTGATCGCGTCGCCGTTGGGCATGGTGCCGGTCCAGCCGCTCGGCACGTACACGCTGTCGCCGAACCGGCTGTAGTCGGTGCGGGTCTCGGGGACGGCGATGCCGAGGCTGTCCTGGTAGTTGTTCCACATGCCGTCCAGCAGTGCCTTGGCCGTGGACTTGGCGCCGGCGTCACCGGACTTGGCGGCGTAGTACGTCAGCGTCTTGGCGTAGGCGGCGGCCACGCCGACGTCGTCGGTGTAGTCCGCGACGGTGACGTGCAGTGCGCTGTTGCCGCCGGGACTCGACGCGTTCCAGGTGTCGGGCTGGCCCGACCACTGGAGGGTGGAGGGGATGCGGTAGGTGCCGTCCGGGTTGATCGTGGTCTTGGACAGCGCCCACTTGACCCACTTGTCCAGGATCGCCTTCGCCGTGGCGTTCCCGGTCTGCTGGTAGTACTCGGCGACCCGCTCCATCGACCACGCCTGGAACCCGAACCACTGGTTGGACGGCGGGTCATGGTAGACGGGCTGCCAGTCGTAGTACATGCCGTAGAAGGTGGAGGCACCGGCCGGCGGGGCGGCGTACCGGCCCTGCCAGCTGTTGGTCGCGCCGCCCGCGATGGCGCCCTCGGACGACTGGAGCCACTGGTAGAACTCCAGCTGCCGCTGGAGCGACTTGCCCCAGTCCGCCGCGCCCGTCGCCGACTTGGGCTTCAGGTCGGCGACGGAGCTGAGCGCGTAGGCGGCGAGGGGGTTCTGGTAACCGCCGTGGACGTGGCTGGAGCCGATCCGCCAGGCCCAGCCGGCGGAGGTGTCGGTGGCGCCGCCCCAGGCGTAGTACCAGGACAGCAGGTAGTGCGAGGCGTCCTTGCCGGTGCCGGCGGGGCAGGACGGGCTCGTGCAGTTGCCGATCTTCTTGAAGTACTTGTCGTACATCGCGTACCGCAGGTAGTCGCCCATCTTGGCGGCCTTGGCGACCGTCGTGGACACGTCGCCGCCCTTGCCCTGCGCCTTCGCCCACACGTCCGCCCAGTACGCGGCCTGCACGGCGCGGGCGTCCGCGTCCGGGGCGTCCGTGTACTTCCACTGCTTGGCGTAGGAGGAGTCGCCGGTGAACAGGTCCAGGTAGCCGTTCCTGCCGCCGTACTTGAAGGCGTCGCAGGTCGGCTGCGGGACCGTCTCCCAGACGGACTCCTGCGCGCCGCGCTGGAAGGTGTTGATGTACGACGGCCCGGTGGCCGTGGGACCGGCCTCGCACTTGCCGGGCTCGTTGCCGTAGCCGTAGACGTTGTCCACGTCCTGGATCCAGTGCATGCCGTAGACGTCGTCCGTGCCGTAGGCCGACTTCAGCTCACCGGCGATCGGGTCGGAGCCGACCGGCACCGACGAGTCCAGCTTCGCCGGGTACTCGTTCGGGGTGTCCAGCTCGGGCGCGTACGTGGCCGGCTTGGAGGCGTTGTAGAAGGAGTTCGTCGGCTGGTCGGCGTGGGTGGGGATCATGTACTTCTCCATGATGTCCCACGCGCCGTTGAACTTCGACCAGTCGCCGGTCACCTTGCCGTACATCGCCTGGAGCCAGAGCAGGTAGCTGTACGCCTCCGAGGTGGTCTCGTGCCCCTGGTCCGGCGCCTCGACGATCAGCGTCTCCACCGAGTGGTACGGGATGCCCTCGGGGGAGAAGTAGCCGTTCGCCGGGTTGGTGATCTTCCCGTACAGGTCCAGGAAGCGGGCGTCGTACGCCTTGGACGCGGGCAGCTCCGTGACCGTGACCGTGGCCTTGGTGTGGCCGGTGGCCGACGCGGTGAAGGTCGCGCTGCCGGTGCCGGAGGAGTCCGCCGTGACGGTCACCGTCTGGGCGGTGTTCCAGTTGGACGGGGTGAAGGTCAGCGAGGAACCACCCGTCACGGACAGGCCGGTGTTGCCGCTCGTGCGGCTCGTGCTCACCGTGACGTTCGCGCTCGGCTGCGTCGACAGCTTCACCGAGAACGTGCCCGACTTGCCCTGTTGCACGCCGAGTTGGGACGGCGAGGCGACCACGGCGGGCCCGGAGGCGACCGTGATGCCGACCGGGGTGGAGGCGGCGGACGCCCCCAGGCTGTCGTACGCCTTCGCCACCAGTGAATGACTGCCCACGGTCAAACTGGAGACCGAGAGCGCGTAGGGCGCGCTCGTGTCCGTGCCCAGCAGCGTGGTGTCGTCGTAGAACTCCACCTTGCTGACCGTCGCGTTGTCGGCCGCGGCGGCGGTCGCCGCGAGGGGCACCGCCTCGCCCTGCGAGTAGACCGCGCCCGCGCTCGGGCTGGTCAGCACGGTCACCGGCGGCTGGTGGGCGCCGGCGCAGGTGGTGCCGTTGACGGCGAAGGACGTGGGGGCGGCGTTGGAGCCGCTGTAGGTGAACTGGGCGCCGGTGGAGACGGCGGCCCCCGTCGCGATCGTGCCGTTGTACGAGGCGTTCTTCACGGTGACCGTCTGGCCCGACTGGGACCAGGTGCCGTTCCAGCCGTTCGTCAGCTTCTGGTTGCCCGTGTAGGCGTACGTCAGTGTCCAGCCGTCGATGGCGTCGGTACCGCGGTTGGTGATCGTGAGGTCGGCGGTGAAGCCGGAACCCCAGTCGTTGGTCTTGTAGTCGACGCTGCACTGCACGGTCGCGGCGTGCGCCGCCGGGGTGCCGGTGGCGAGCATCGTCAGGGGCAGGGCGAAGGCGGCGGCCACCGCCGTCCACAGCCGGCGCACGGCTCTTTTCTTGTGTCCGGGATCCATGTGCTGGTTCCTCCTTGCGGGCGTGCGGCTCGGGGGAGGTCAAGGCTTGAACCAGTGGGAGCGCTCCCATAGTGGGGACGGGACCCGGAGCGGTCAAGGCGCTTGAAGAGTCGAAAAGATTCGACGGATCCGGCTGAGGAAAAGTCAGGCGGCTCCTCTGGGCAGACCGGCCGCTTGGCGCTACCTTCACTCGCACCAGTGGGAGCGGTTCCGTTCAGTCGACGCGTCCGTCACGGCGCGCCAAGCTGCAAGGAGTCGCTCATGCGACACCCCCCGCGTTCAGTACTTTTAGCCGCCGCCGGTGCGGTCGCGCTCGTCGGGAGCGTGGTCGTGCCGGCGGTGACGGCCCAGGGAGCCGCCCCCGCCTGCACGGTGGAGTACGCCGTCACCGGTCAGTGGGACGGCGGCTTCCAGGGCTCGGTGAAGGTCACCAACAACCAGGCCGCGCTCAGCGGCTGGAAGCTCACCTTCGACTTCGCCGACGGGCAGAAGGTCGGCCAGGGCTGGAACGCCCGGTGGTCCCAGTCCGGCACCACCGTGACCGCGGCCGACGAGGGCTGGAACGGCGCGCTCGGCACCGGTGCGAGCGTCAGCGCCGGCTTCCTCGCCTCCTGGTCGGGGAGCAACCCCGCGCCGGCCGTGTTCAAGCTCAACGGCACGACCTGCAACGTCGACACGGAGCCGACCACGCCGCCGCCGACGACCCCGCCGCCGTCCGGCGGTACCCCGCCCGCGCTGCGGGTCTCCGGCAACAAGCTCGTGGACGCCGACGGCACCCCCCGCCGCCTGCTCGGCGTCAACCGGTCCGGTGGCGAGTTCATGTGCGTGCAGGGCTACGGCATCTGGGACGGACCGGTGGACGACGCGGCGGTCGAGGCGATCGCCGACTGGAAGGCAAACGCGGTCCGCATCCCGCTCAACGAGGAGTGCTGGCTGGGCCTGTCCAACGTCAAGCCCGAGTACGGCGGCGCGAACTACGTCTCCGCCGTCAAGGAGCTGGTGGCCCGGGTCGAGGCCCACGGCATGACCCCGGTCCTCGAACTGCACTGGTCCTACGGCCAGTACACCGGGAACTCGGCCGGCTGCTCCGACGTGCACGCCACCTGCCAGAAGCCGATGCCCGACATGCGGTACTCCCCGTCGTTCTGGTCCTCGGTGGCGAGCACCTTCAAGGACGACCGGGCGGCCGTGTTCGACCTGTTCAACGAGCCGTACCCGGACCGGGCGGCCTCCAGTGCCACGGACGCCTGGACGTGCTGGCGGGACGGGGGCACCTGTCCCGGGATCTCCTACGAGGTCGCAGGCATGCAGGACCTCGTGGACAGTGTCCGGGCCACCGGTGCCAGGAACGTCATCCTGGCCGGCGGCCTGGCGTACGCGAACGACCTCAGCCAGTGGACCGCGTACAAGCCCACGGACCCGGCGGGCAATCTCGCCGCCGCGTACCACGTCTACAACTTCAACTCCTGCGCGAGCGAGAGCTGCTGGAACTCCACCCTCGCCCCGGTGGCCGCCCACGTGCCCCTGGTGGCCGGGGAGATCGGCGAGAGCACCTGCGCGCACGGGTTCACCGACCGGGTCGTGAAGTGGTTCGACGACCACGACCTGTCCTACCTCGGCTGGACCTGGAACACCTGGGACTGCTCCTCCGGGCCGTCCCTGATCTCCGCCTACGACGGCACTCCCACCGCGTACGGCATCGGGCTGCGCGACCATCTGCGCGCCCTCAACCCCTAGATCCAAACCGTAGATCCAACCCGTAGATCCCACGGAACCCCGAAGGAACCCGCACTCATGAGTCGTACCAAGACAACACTGCTGGTGGCCCTGGGCCTTCTCGCCGGAGCCTCCGGAACGGCGTTCGCGGCCCTGCCCGGCGGCTCGGGCGCCGCCGTCGCCGCCGTGCCCTGCGCCGTCGACTACAAGATCCAGAGCCAGTGGGACACCGGCTTCACCGCCGCCGTGACCCTCACCAACAACGGCGCCGCGAAGACGAGCTGGTCGCTGAAGTGGTCGTACGGCGGCACCCAGAAGGTCACGAACGGCTGGAACGCGAAGATCAGCCAGAGCGGCACCGCGGTCACCGCGGCCAACGAGAGCTACAACGGCGCGCTCGCGACCGGCGGCACGGTCAGCTTCGGCTTCAACGGAACCTTCAGCGGTACCAACTCCGTTCCCGCCACCTTCACCCTCGACGGCGTCACCTGCAACGTGGACGACGGCAGCGGCGGCAGCGGCGGCGGCACCGGGGGAGACACCGGCGGCGGCACGGGCGGTGGCACGGGCGGCGGAGACACCGGTGGCGGCACGGGCGGCGGAGACGGCGGGGGCGGCACCGGCAGCCGCGTCGACAACCCCTACGCCGGGGCCAAGGGGTATGTGAACCCGGAGTGGTCGGCGCACGCCGCCGCCGAACCGGGCGGCAGCCGCGTCGCCAACCAGCCCACCGCCGTGTGGCTCGACCGGATCGCCGCCATCAACGGCGTGAACGGCGGGATGGGCCTGCGCGCCCACCTGGACGAGGCGCTGAAGCAGAAGGGCTCGGGCGAACTCGTCGTCCAGCTGGTCATCTACGACCTCCCCGGCCGCGACTGCTCCGCCCTCGCCTCCAACGGCGAACTGGGCCCGAACGACATCGACAAGTACAAGAGCCAGTACATCGACCCGATCGCGTCGATCCTCTCCGACGCCAAGTACGCGGGCCTGCGCATCGCCACCGTCATCGAACCCGACTCCCTGCCCAACCTGGTCACCAACGCGGGCGGCACCGCGGGCAGCACCGACGCCTGCGCGACCATGAAGGCCAACGGCAACTACGAGAAGGGCGTGAGCTACGCCCTCGACAAGCTGGGCGCCATCCCGAACGTCTACAACTACATCGACGCCGGCCACCACGCCTGGCTCGGCTGGGACTCCAACCTCGGGCCGACCGTCCAGGAGTTCTACAAGGTCGCCACCTCGGGCGGCGCGAGCGTGAACGACGTGACCGGCTTCATCGTCAACACCGCCAACTACAGCGCCACCAAGGAGCCGTACTTCAAGGTCACCGACAGCGTCAACGGGCAGACCGTGCGCCAGTCGAAGTGGGTCGACTGGAACCAGTACGTGGACGAGCAGTCCTTCGCCCAGGCGCTGCGCGACAAGCTCGTCGCGTCCGGGTTCAACAGCAACATCGGCATGCTGATCGACACCTCCCGCAACGGCTGGGGCGGCTCCGGCCGGCCCACCAAGTCCGGCCCGCTGACCTCCGTCGACGACTACGTCAACGGCAGCCGCATCGACCGGCGCGTCCACGCCGGCAACTGGTGCAACCAGAGCGGTGCCGGCCTCGGTGAACGGCCGACCGCCGCTCCCGCGGCCGGGATCGACGCCTACGTGTGGGTCAAGCCCCCGGGGGAGTCCGACGGAGCCAGCTCCGCCATCTCCAACGACGAGGGCAAGGGCTTCGACCGGATGTGCGACCCCACCTACGGCGGCAACGCCCGCAACGGCAACAACCCCACGGGCGCGCTGCCGAACGCGCCGCTGGCCGGGCACTGGTTCTCCGCCCAGTTCCAGCAGCTGATGCAGAACGCCTACCCGCCGCTGCCGTAGCGGGGTGAGCGCCCGCCGGGACCGGGCCGCAGCGGTTCAGACCGCGGCGGTCAGGCCCCGGCGGATCGCCCGCTCCACCGGGGAGTACGCCCCGTCCGGCCGCTCCAGCTCGTACGGCACCGCCGGGAGCAGCGGGGGCTGGGCCAGGAAACGGGGGCGGGTGCCGTGATGCGGCTGGGCCGCGTGCACCAGGAACGGGTGACAGAGGTAGACGTCACCGGGGCGGCCCGTGGCGTGGGCGAGGGGGCGGTGGGCCGAGGCCGCCGCCACCCGGGGGCCCAGCTCCAGGAAGGACGCCCCCGCCTCCCCGTACGGCCGGAGCACCGCGGGCACGTCCAGGTGCGAGCCGACCCGGATCCGGGTCGGGGCGTCGGCCTCCGTGACCTCGCTGAACAGGAACAGCATCAGCAGCGCGCGGTCCCGGGAGCGCAGATTCGTGTGGTAGTGCGCCTGGCCGCCGGGGAGGTAACTGCCTTCGACGTGCCATCCGGCGTCGTCCGGTTCCTCGGCGTGCGGGAAGCGCAGCGGGAAGGTGCCCAGCGAGTAGCGCGGCTCCCAGCGTCCGGCGCCCACGAGCGCGTCGAACGCCTCGTGCAGGACAGGGGTGTTGGCCGCCGCCGCGAAGGGGCCCTGCGCCATGCCGCCCACCCACACCACCGGGTCCTTCCAGGTGGTGCGGTCCTCCGGGTCGTACCCCGTCTCCCGCCACAGCAGCCGCGCGCAGTCCGCGGCGACGCGTGGCGGGACGGCTCCCTCGATCTTCACGAACCCGTCGTCGACGAAGCGTTCCACCAGGTTGTCGTCCATGGGCCCATCGTCGTCGCAGAGCTTGCCGTGGCGCATCCGGTTTTTGCCGCATCGGCAACACCGCTGGCCTCCGCCCGGCGTGCCGTCGCACCCTGACCGCACCCGGAAGAGAGGCTGACCACCATGGCGCACGACCAGCATCACGACACCGCGCACCAGCAGGGCCACGGCCACGGCCACGGGCACGGCCACGGGCACGGCCACGGCCACCACGGCACGGACATCGACTGGAGCGAGATGGGGCCCCTGCTGGAGTCGCAGGCGGAGCTGTTCACCCCGGTGTACGAGCGGGCCATGGCGTGGCTCGCGCGGGACGTGACCGAGCCGGGGCTGATCGTGGACGCGGGCAGCGGCCCCGGAGTGCTCTCCTGCCTGTTCGCCGAGGCGTTCCCCGGGGCCCGGATCGTCGCCGTCGACGCCACCGCGCCCCTGCTGGAGCGCGCCCGCGCCCGGGCCGTCCGCCAGGGCGTCGCCGACCGCTTCGACACCGTCGCCGGTGAACTGCCCGAGGTGCTGGACGACTTGGAGTACCCGGCCGATCTGCTGTGGGCCAGCCGCAGCCTGCACCACGTCGGCGACCAGCGGGCGGCGCTCGCCGCGTTCGCCGAGCGGCTCGCCCCCGGCGGCACCCTGGCCCTCCAGGAAGGAGGTCTGCCCTCGCGCTTCCTGCCCCGGGACATCGGCTTCGGCCGCCCCGGACTCCAGGCCCGGCTGGACGCCCTGGAGGAGGAGTGGTTCGCCCGGATGCGCGCCGACCTGCCGGGCTCCGTCGCCGAGACCGAGGACTGGCCCGCCCTGCTGACCTCCGCCGGCCTCAAGCACACCCGTACCCGCACCTTCCTGCTCGACCTGCCGGCCCCCGTCGGCGACCGGGCCCGCGCCTACGTCGTCGCGCACCTGTCCCGGCTGCGCGAGGGCATCGGCGACGCGCTGGACGCCGACGACCGCGCCACCCTCGACCGGCTGCTCGACCCGTCCGACCCGGCGAGCGTGCACGTACGGCCGGACGTGTTCGTCCTGGCCGCGCACACCGTGCACACGGCGGTGCGCCGGGGATAGGGATCCGGCGGGACTTGACTGCGAGTGCTCTCCAAGTGATGGACTCCGGGCGTCTTCGGCACCGCGGGACACACGACGCACAGGGGGACCTCATGAACGACGCTCCGGTCACGCTCATCACGGGCGGCGGCAGCGGTATCGGCGCCGCAGTGGCGCGGCAGCTGCTGGACGCGGGACACCGGGTCACCGTCACCGGGCGCGGAGAGCCGCGGCTGCGGGCGTTCGCCGAGAGCCTGGGACACCCGGAGGGACTGCTGACGGTCGCCGGTGACGCGGCGGCGTACGACGACGTGCGGAACGCGGTCGACCGCACGCTCAAGGCGTACGGCCGACTGGACACCGTCGTCGCCAACGCCGGTTTCGCCACCCATGACACGGTGGCGGAGGGCGATCCGTCCGGCTGGGCCGAGATGGTCCTCACGAACGTCCTCGGCCCCGCGCTCCTCGTCCGCGCCTCCGTCGACGCGCTGCGGGAGACCCGCGGCCGGATCGTCCTCATCGGCAGCGTGGCCGGGTTCGTGAACACTCCCGGCAACCTCTACGGCGCCACCAAGTGGGCGGTGACGGGTCTCGCCGAGAACACCCGGCGCCAGGTCACCGAGTTCGGGATCGGCGTCACGCTGGTCGCCCCCGGCCGGGTGGAGACCCCCTTCTGGGACAGCTACGGCAGCCTGCCCCCGGGGCACCTCCTCACCGCGGACCAGATCGCCGACTCGGTCGTGTGGGCGATCCGGCAGCCGGCCGGGGTCGATGTGAACACCGTCGTCATCCGTCCGCTGGGCCAGCCCAACTGACGGGCGGCCGACGTCAGTTGTTCGCGAGGAACTGCTTGGCCAGCTGGTCCCCGAGGGAGACCGCCGCGCTGTGGCTCTCGATGGGGGAGACCTTCGAGTTCTTGAACAGGATGTAGGTCACGCCCGAGTCGACGCCGCCGGTGGCCGGGTCCGGGTCGATGCCGAGCGCCTTGGCGGTGGCGTACGACGCCTCGCCGATGATCTGCGTGGGGCCGGTGTCGCCGACGACGGCGTACTCGACCTTGTTGTTGTAGATGACGGCGACCACACCGCCGCCCTTGATGCCGGCGTTGGAGTAGTTCCAGATGCTGCTGGTGCTGGGGACGACGACGTACGGCAGGGTCTCCGCCTTCAGCGGCTTGCCGTCGGACTGGTGGAAGGCGGTGTCGTCCTGGTACCAGGGGTCGCGGTCCTCGTTGCAGTTCGTGGTGCGCTGGCCGTCGCAGTCGATGTCCATGTCGGCCTTCCAGAACACCGCGCCGTTCTTGCCGCACACCGGGACCGTGGCCGAAGTCTCCTCGTCCGTGCGGTACTTGCCGTTGGAGATCTGCGAACAGGACGTCACCTTGGCGAGCAGGTCGGCGGCGCTGACCGTCCCTTCCTGCGCGGACCTCGGGGAGGCGGCGGCGGAGGCGTGCGCGGGCAGGAGACCGGCGGCGAGCAGGGCGGTGCCGGAGGCCGCGGCGAGGGTGAGGGTGCGGAAACGCATGTGGGGGACCCTTCTGTTAGGAAAGTTTCCTTACCGGGTGCCGTAACACGGTGGCCTCTTCGCCATGCTCCCGTCAACCCTGGGGTTGCGAACGGCCGAAACCTGTGCGTATTGCGGTGAGTTCCCCCTGCGGTAAGACTGGACGAGACGGATATGTCTGCTCTGTCCGATACCGGCGGAGGTCCCCTTCCCCCGGAGGTGAGGCTCATGTTCGTCCGTGCGGTGTACGCGACCGGTGATCCGGCACTGCTGGACACGGCCGTCCGGTCGGTGAACAGCGAGGGACGGGACCTGCTGGAGGAACGCCCCGGATACCGTGGCGCGGGCGTGTTCGCGGACCGGGAACTCGGCAAACTCCTCACGATGAGCTGGTGGGAGACCGAGGAGGCGCGGCACAACAGCGACGCGGTGATGCGCGAGCGGCGCAAGGGGCTCCTGGAGCCGTTCGCCGGCACCATGTCGGTCGCCAACTACGAGGCCGCCGTCCTCCACGAGGTCCGGCACCCGCGGCAGGGCGGCGGACTGCGCCTGACCAGGATGGAGTTCGACCCGCGGGACGCCGATCTGGTCATCGACACCTTCCGGGCCACGGTGGTGCCGAAGTCCGAGTCACTGCCCGGGGTCGCCGAGACGGCCCTGCTGATCGACCGGGAACGGGGACGGGCCATGACCGGCTCCGTGTTCGTCGACCGCGCCTCCCTGGCGGCCTCGCGCGCGGCCGTCGCGGGTCTGCGGCACGCGGCGTCGGCCAAGGCGCACGCGGACGTGGTCGGCCTGGAGGAGTTCGAGGTCCTGCACGCGGACGTGCGCTTCTACTGAGCGGCGAGCCGCCCGGGACGCCGGCACCGCGGCGAAGGCCTCGTTGATCTCGACCAGGTCGATGTCGTCGATGGTGAGGCCCGCCTTCGCCAGGGCCTTGCGGGTGGCGGG
>NZ_JBEXKG010000119.1:0-24198 GCF_040609555.1 Streptomyces sp. NPDC004658 | reverse complement strand
CAGCAGCAGACTCACGGCCGACGCCCCGTCACCGCATCAAAAATGGTGCACTTTCATCCGTACGAGGTGGTGCACGTTCGCTTGTACGCCGACACCCGCATGACCTTGCTCAGGTTCGGCTTCGGGCGGATCAGCGCGATGACCGTCTCGTTCACCGTCATCGGGTGCGAGGCACCGGAGCGGCCCGCACTCTTGGGCATGCCGCCCATCTCCTCTATCTCGCGGTCCAGGTCGATCGCGGCGGCGGCCAGACCGTCCTTCGTCAGCAGCCGGGTCTCCTCACCGCCCCGCGTCCGGCCGCCGTCAACGGCCAGGCCGTGACGCCGAAGGTCGTTCACCGCGGCACGGTGGGAAGCGGTCCGGGCTTCCTTCCGCTTGGCCGCCGTCGGCTTGAGGGTGTGCCGGTAGGTCAGGTGCGGCGAAGACAGCCGCTGGATCTGGTCGGCGGTGGCGACCTTCAGCACCCCGAGAACGCGCAGCACATCCGCGCGCAGGTCGTTGCTCGATCCCGCCTCGTTCTCCTTGCGCTTGCCCGCCATCACGCTCGCCCTCCCGTCGTCCGCGACCGGCCAGCAGCCGGGCGCCGGCCCCCGGCCGTGGAGGGGACCGGGCCCCCGGACCCGATGATCTCCCCCACCACCGACAACCAAGTCAGGCCATAGGGGAGAGAAGAGGGTTGTGACGATCTAGCACGGACCCGAAAACCGTGGTGACAAGGGGAAATACCGGGTGCGTGGCCGCCGGGCACGGAAGTGGCTTCGGCAGTGGGAACGCAAGCGCCGGCGGCAGCGCCTCACCGGGACTTGCCCAGCAGCCGCCGCGACGGGCGCGGCCAGGCCGGGCGGCGACGGCGTGCGGGGGCGGGCTCCAGGATCGCGACCGCACGTTACGGCGGGAAGGGGTCGGTCGGTCGGGGGCTGGCACGGTGTCCTCGTTCCTCCGGCCTGCTGGCCGGGTCGGCAGTCGTCCGGCCCGCACGCGGATGTGCGCACGGGCCGGGGCCACCCTGAGGAAGCACCCCTTGTCCGCGGTCTGACGACCAGACCCGGCAGGCGTCCGTTTTCGCCTTGACCATCCCTTTGACGGGTGGGCTTGTCCGTGGTGGGCGTCACACCACCCAGGCGGAGTTCATCCTCTATATGCACATCGAGTGAAGCGGGCGGAAGTGGCGACCGCCGCCGTGCGCATCGTGCGGTGCACCGGAGCGGCGGGGGAGTACACGGCGCCGTCGGCGCGTGAACCAGTGCGCCCGATGCACCGCACCGAGCGCACCGGATGCCGGGATGTTCTGCGCTCCCCCACCGGATGCTGCGACCGGCTCTGGCGACTTCGCCACGACCCGCGACCTCAGTGGGCGACGAGGTCCTGCAGTTGGTGGGCCAGGTTAGGGCTTGGCTGTGGGATGGCCAGACCGTCGAGCGTGTCGACGGCGAGGTCGTCGACGGCGTCTCTGACCGCTTCCTCTGGTACGGCGGCTACATCGTCGGGCAGGTCGAGGTGGACGGTCACGCCTCCGGGGCCGAGGGTGGTGTCGAGGACCTCGTGAGCGACGGGCGCGTACTGGTAGGGCTCCGCCTCGAGGACGGTGATCTGTTCCGCCCAGAACTTCGCGTCGCGCCACTCCCCGCGGTGCAGGTGGAGGAGGTGCAGGCATACCGCTCCGGTGGCCTGGCCGCCGCCGGCGGCGTACTGGAGCCAGAACTGCGCGCCTTCCTCGTAGTCGGCCAGGAGCAGGAGGCAGGCGAAGGCGAGGGCGCCGCCGGGGTCGCGGCAGGCGTCGAAGCGGGCGATGCGGCGGGCGGCTTCGTCGTCGTGGATGACGCCCTGGCACAGCGCGCGCAGGTCGTGCCCGGCCCGCTCGTGCAGCATCAGTGGCTGGTACAGGGTGCGCTGTCCGGGTGCGGGGCCGGTCGGGGCCTTCATCCAGTGCAGTTCGCTGAGCTGGTCGGCGATGCGGCGGCGGGATGCCTCTCGGTGGGCGCGGGTGTAGGTGCCTTCGCGGATGCGGGCTCGGTCGAGGGCTTCTTCCAGGGTGGGCGGCTGGTGGGGACGCATCGGGGTCTCACTCCTCATCGTCGGTGTCCTCGCCGAACTGCAGTCCCAGGTCCGCGGACAGGCGGCGCTTGGCGGCCCGGCGGGTGGAACGCACGGTCGCCTCGCGCACGCCCATTACCAGGGCGGTCCGCTTGGTGGAGAAGCCCAGGGCGAACTGCAGGACCATCACATCAAACTGCCGCTCCGGCAGACGGGCTATTGCCGCATAGAGACCCAAACTGTCTTCTAGTTCGGTCACTTGTGCTTTGAATTCGGAGCGGAAGCTGTCCAGGATTGGGTCGCAGGCCGCCCGGATCGCGCGTTCGAAGGCCAGCGTTTCCTTGACCGCCGGGTCGCGGCCCTGGTCGGTGAGTTCGGTGGCGACGCGTTCCTTCAGCAGCCGCCAGGCGCACGCCTCGACGCTCTCGCGCATGGTGACCTGCTGCCAGACCACGGCCAGGAACACGAAGGTCTGGTCGACCAGGCGGTCGGCGGCGATCTGGTCGCCCAGCTGTACGTAGGCGTACTCGAAGTACGCCTGGTGGTACCGCTCGTGGAAGGCCCAGAAGGCCGGCGGCATCAGGTCGCTGGGCTCGTACAGAGCTCGGTCCGCACCGTCGTCGGGAGGCTGCCCGGTCATCGGCCGCCTCCGGCGTCGTCCAGGCGGGCCGGCTCGGTACGGACGGACGGCTGGTTCTGGGCGAGGAGGGTCTCCGCACCGACGCGGACACCGGCGCCCAGTAGACGCCGTACACCGGCGCGCACATCAGGCGCGAAGGCCCGGGCGGCAGCGGCGGAAGCCAGCGTGAGGCTGGCGACGTCCTGCAGTGTCAAGGTGTTTCCTTCGTTGTCGTGCGGCACCGGCCGCGCCTCCCCGCGAACCCAACGACCGGTGCCTAGAGCTTCGTTGCTCTTGGACAACAGCAAACAGCCTCACCCCGGCAGTTCGTGCAGAGCACCCCACCACCAGTTTTTAACGGAAAGTAGCTTTCCACTTACAGCAAATCCGCACAGGTATTCGCACCTGCCTCCACCATGCCGCACCACCCCTTACGCCACCCTCACCACCTGCGCTCCCCCTCTCTGGCAGAACGATCACTCGGTTTTTGCGCAAACAGCCCGCACGACGGAACTCCCCGGTCTGTGATCCAACTCACGTTCTACGCAGGCCGCGTCGGATCCCGGTCCGCACCCCGGACCCCCTGTCCCACGAGCCGGTGCCAGCTCCGGGCTGCCAAGAGCACGACAGCCGAGAGCCCTGATCGTGACGACGGCGCACCGGCCCGCACTGCTCGCCCTTCACCGGGCAGCGCACTGCGCCCGAGTGACCGAGTAGCTCGCCCTCGGCTCTGGCTCAGCCACTCGGCGCCGGCGATGGACAATGCGACTTACCGCCCACAGAGGTGAGACACCCTGGCTGTCGGACAATCACGGTGATGCCCCCCTTGGGCGGGGCTCGCCCACCTCACCCCTTGGTAGGACTCGATGCCGGAAGAAGCACCGAGGTGTCGGCGACTTCCGTCCTGGCTCCGCCGCCGGACAGCGAAGCGCGGCGGCACCAGTCGGCCTGGGACCGGCTGCGCGCGTGGGTCGCCCAGGACACACATCAGTACGTCAAGCTCAACTAACCAGGGCGAGGTGCCCACTCATTGCGGCGGCACAGAAGGCCAATGCCACGACAGCGACTACGGTCTGCGTCGCCACACTCACCCGGTATCCCAGTCGGAAGAGGCCGATCGCCGAAAGGAGTACCAGGACCCCGAATCCTCCCACGTAGGCGAAAACCGGCGTCAGCGAAGCGTGGGGGTCCGGCTCGAGAGGGTTGAAGCCGGTACGCGCCAGCCCGCTCAGCAGGGAAACGATCCCGACGATGGCGTCCAGTAACCACAGCAGGACGCCGAACAGCACGTCTTCGCCGGTACCGCGACGGGGAAGTGAGTGGTCGTTCATGGGCCAAGCTTCTCCATGAAGGACACGCTGGGGCCTGAGTACGCATACTCAGGCCCCGCCGTCGATCATTGGTTCCTTACGGCGGGCCGGCTGTCGAACGGAGCGCCGTCCGCTCCGTCGATGAAAGCCGGCTGGCCGAGTCGTCAGCGGGCCGGTGTGACGGTGACGGGTACGTTCGGACAGTTGCCGAGCACCTCGGCGATGGCGAGCTTCTCGTCGGCGTCGATGCTCAGGCCCCAGCGCATCTTGTCGGCCACCCAGTCGGTGACGTACTGGCAGCGGTAGCCTACGGCCGGCGGCAGCCACGTGCTGGGGTCCTGGTCGGCCTTGGACCGATTTGAGGCCGCCGACACCGCGATCAGCGCGCGGTCGTCGCCGAGGTCGTTGGCGTAGGCCTCACGTTCCTTCGCGCTCCAGGTGGAGGCGCCGGAGTCCCAGGCCTCGGCGAGCGGGACCAGGTGGTCGATGTCCAGACCGCCCGGCCCCTGGATGAAGCGATCGTCATACGGCGAGAACCACGCTCCCCCGCTCAGCCGGCAGCCCGCCCCCTGCTCCGGGGCGACGACGGCCTCGGCCTTCAACACCTCCGAGCGCGTGTTGCAGCCGTCCCTGTCGGCATCGACCCAGTGCTTGAACTTCGTGCGCTCATACCCGCTGCGGTCCTCGCTGCGCACCGGCAGCTGGGCGAGGGCGTCCTGGACGGGCAGGGTGACGGTATCCCGCGGTGCGGTGGCGGCCGGGGCTGCGTGCGCGGTTGTGGGGGTGAGGAGGGCGGCGAGTACGGCGGCCGTGGCAGCGGTGGTGCGGGCGAGACGCACGAGCGGGATCCTCTCGAAAGATCACGGACAGTTCGTGATCTTCGTAGCGGCTCCCGCACCCGACCCGCCCGGCAGTCGGCAGCGGCTCTACCCGATCGGGGGTTAAGTCCGATCGTCGGCACGCGCAGCGGGCCGCTTTAAGGATCCGTATCGTGGCCCAGGTCCCCGATGAGCTGATCAAGCTGGAACGATCCGCCGAGGAAGAACGCGCCAAGCTCGCCGGACTGACCGGCGACGACTACGACGCCCAGTGGCGCCGCTGGCGCAAGGCGTCCGAGAAGGTGCAGGCGGCCGTCACCGCGCACGCCGAGGCGTCCCGGGCCAGTCGGTACGAGCTGGAGCAAGCGGTGAAGAAGGCCGTGCGGCATGTCCAGGAGGACCCGGCCGTCGAGTAGCCGGCCTACTGCCCGTCGGGCCAGGTGGCCAGCACGTCACTGGTCTCGTCGTCGGTGAGGGTGACGCGGGCGTCCGGCATGCTGCCGTACTCGCCGATCCAGCGGCGGAACTTGTCCCGCGCTACCTCCTCACGATTCCACCAGCCGTGATGCACCGGCCGGCCGCCGGATTCGAGCAGCAGGTGGTAGCGGCCGGTGCCGGTCATGCGAGCCGGATTCCTCGTGACCGCCCCGGCTCGCGGACGATCGCGCGTTTCGCCTCCAGCTCGCCCAACTGGTAGTGCACGGATGCCCGGCTGCGCATGCCGACAGCGGCGCCGATCTGCTGCATTGTCGGCGCTTCGCCGTGGTCGGCGATGTGCTGGCGGATGCAGCGCAGGATGCGCTCCTGGGTGTCGGTGAGGTAGTCGACGCGATGCATACTTCAATTAGAGCACTTGTTCGAATTTGAGGGCAAACGAAGACACAGCAGGCCGGGCGGAGCAGGTGGGTGGTGAGCAGCCGCTCTCCCGTCTGGACGCGCTCCGCTTCGCCCGGCGCGTCGTCGAGCAGCAGGCCGTCCGGCAGCTGGGGCTCATCGACCGGTGGATCGCCGAGGAGGAGCGACGGGAGGCAGAGCGGCGCCAGGGTGAGCGGATGCGGCCGGCGCCTGCGGACTGGCTGATCCAGTACGGCCTGAACCGGGACAACGTCGACGCCGTCCACGTCGGCGGCTGCTGGGCCGCGAAGAAGAGCGGCCGATCCCGGCCCGCCACGCGCGAGCAGGCCCTCGACGCGCTCCGGAACGGGGTGCCGCCCTGCGTGCACTGCCGGCCGGACACGGCCCTCGGCATCGGGGACTGAAGCACAAAGCCCCGGCCAGCGTGCCGGCCGGGGCTGAACCCGCAAGGGGTGTGATCGTGAAGGGCGGTCGCCTACGCGGCGAAAGGCAATGCGAGGCTTCAGCCGAACGATCGTCCTCGCATGCAATGGATGAGGCCCGGGGACACTGTTCCCTTCACCATCACGGCTGGTTCAACCACGCTTGCCGAGCGGACATTCCCGCGCGCCTACGGAGTTCTCGGTCTCTTCCCGAGCGCGGCACCGCTTGCGTCGTCGCCGCGCAGCAGCCCTACTCGGTCGGGTGAACACGCCAGGAGACAAGAACTGGGGGCGGTGCCGGCGCGTGATGCCCGGTATGAAGCCGATCAGCGAAGTGCATGTGGCGGAGCCGGGTCTGGCCGTCGTAGAGGTCGCGGCCTGTGATGACGCGACGGCATTCGCGGTCCAGGAGTTGCTCGCCGGGCGGTGGGCGACCGCGACCGCGGACACCACAAGCCGGGCTCCAGACGAGCCCGGTGTCCGGCTGCGCTGCTACCCGGACGTGCGCCAGAAGCTCGGCTCGTAGCATCGCCGGGCCGTGCGGCACCGTGTAGGCGCGGCCAGCAGCTGTCAGGCGGCGGTCTTCTTGCACGGTAGCGGCCGTGCGCTAGCTGGTCACGCTGTCTCGTGGTCCAGGTGGGCGAGCCCTTCAATGGAGTCCAGGCGGGCCTGCAGGGCGGGGTTTGGCGTCGGTGTGATGGTGAGCAACAGCACCTGGGCGGCAGGGTGTTCGGGGGCGTAGAGATCGTCTTCATCGCCGGGGATCGGGTTGGGCTGGATCTCGATCCGCTCGCTGGATGTGTCGGCGAGGTGGTAGACGCCGCGGTAGTCGCTGTCGCGCTCGATGAAGACCAGTCCGAGGCGGTCGCCGACGAGCCGGACCAGCTCGCTCGCGGTGTGGGTGCTGGTGCCGTAGGTGTGGTGATCGGTCATGGTCCGCCATAGCCTATGGCGCGGCGGTGGCGGGGCACCCGATGAGCTGTCCGCGTGCGACACGGGCTCCAGCACGGCGCGCGGGCTACCTCTCGACGTGGCGCAGGACGACGGTTGAGTTCTCCACCATGGCCGCACCCGGTACTTGCCATGGTGGAACCCGTGCCGCACCAGCTCGGGATGCGCTGGTAGCCCGAACGGACACCGAGGGCGGGCGGTGAGCACCTGTCGCCCCCGGCGTCCCACACAGCCGTGACCACACCGACGACCTACGGGAGCCGCGATGACCGAGACCACGGACCACCCCACGCCGCGCGAGGCCGCGTTCGCTCTGATCACGACGGCCGCGTTGGACGAAGCCGCCCGCAGCGACCCCGCCGCGGACGGACCGCCCCCGGCCAACTGGGAGATCTACGACTGCCTGACCGCCGTGCTGGAGACATGGCACACCGGCGGCACGCTGCGCGAGGACTCCCTGCGGCTCACCGAACACCTCGCGGTCGAGCTGTGCGCGTACCTCTTGCAGCGATCCGGCCGCGACCCCGACCGGTTCGGCAGGTGGCTGTGCGACTTCGGCGACCAGGTCGCCCTCACCCAGCAGCACGTGCACCCCGCCGGCCCCACCGCGATCGAGATCTTGTCGGTCGTCGCCGACGACCTCACCTCCCGCCCGGAGAGGCCCGCCGGGACGCAACGGGAACGGCTCCTCCGTCTCGCCGTGCCCTACCTGGGATACCTCCGCCCCGGTCACGAGGTAGAAGACGCACGCGAGATCGCCCTCACCTTCACCCTGTGGGCAGGCCCGCAACTGGCCGCACTCCTCGGCCACGACTACCAGCGGATCCACGCCTACACCAGCACCCAGAACTGATCGGCAGCGACACGCCACCCATGCGTGGCGGAGCTGGCGCGATAGCAGTCGAGGCGGAAGCTGACCTGAGGAACGCTGCAGCCAGTGACCGGCCGGGGCGCCTGGCACCCAGCAGGCCGGTCGCTCCTCTGCCGTGCGGTACCCGCCCGGGCGGGGAAACCCCGGAACGCCACGACGGCCGCACGCCCGCAGGAACGGGTGAGGCCATCAGCCGGCTGCCGGCCGGAGGGCTCCGGGCCTCCACAGACTGCCCCGAATCCCCATCAACTTACGGGGCAATGATCACTCGCCTCAAAGCAGCTCCAGCCCAAAGTCGCTCCGCCTATCGCTGGATACTGTGCACTCATGCATTCTGGCGACCTGGCCTCAGCGCGTGGCCACCGTGATCCGCTCCTAACGAGCTCGTGCACGGTAGGCAGTGAGGCGTCGAGGATGGCGGCGGGGCTCGGTGTTCACACCTGCCGTGCCGACGTCAGGTCCGCGGTCTGCTGGTGGGACAGCAGGCCCGCGACGGCTTGGACGATGTCGCTCATGTGCTCGCGGCGGCCGAGATGGCGGGCCAGGGCCCGCCAGTTCTTCAGGTGCGCGATGCCGTGCTCGACGCGGATGCGTCGTGAGGAGTGCGCTTTGCGCTGCCGCTCGTGCATTTCCTCGTACCAGTCCGGAGCGTTCTTCTTGAACTTGCGATGCGGAGGTGTGACCACACGTCCGCCGGTCTGTACACCCAGGCCCTGGTAGCCGGCATCGGCGAGGATCTCCACGGCGGGACCGTCGGCCAGGAGCTTAACCAGCCCTAACTGGCGGGCGTGGGTGATGTCCGCGCAGCTTCCGGGCACGGTCGGACTGCACAACAGCACCCGGCCGTCGCCGCCCGTGACGACCATGGTCTTGACGGCGTTCTGCTTGCTCTTGCCAGAGATGAACTTGTCCCGGTCCTTGCGACCGGCGGCCGGTCGACGGACCCGGATCTCGGTGCCGTCGACGATGCCGGTCTTCCCGCTGGCGCCGAGATGGTCGACGACCTCGGCCAGAGTCCGCAGCCGAAGGCCAGGGCTGACCGTGCAGCCTCGCTCGGCGAGCAACGGTCGTATCTCGCCGACGGCGCGGGTGACAGTGGAACGGTCCACGCCGAACCAGCAGGCCAGCACGTCGTGCGTGGCCCCGTGCCGCAGGTACACGAGGGTGGCCAGGAGCCGGTCGACGAACACCAGCCGGTGCTTCGCTCCGGCGCCCACCGCCCGCTCCCGCGGCCTGGACGCAAGCTTGGCCTGGTGCCGTTCATGCCACAACGGGCCCAACTCAGCCACCAGTTCAGCGATCACATCGGCCGAGAGACCCGTGATTCTCCGGTTGCTGACGATCACTGCACGAGACGCGTACCCCACCACACGACCATGATCGACGATCAGCAGCCCGACGCCTCACCGCCTACCGTGCACGAGCTCGTAAGGGCTGTCCCGTAAATGATCTCCGAGTCATCTCGGGCATGACGGCCCGCCGTGCCGTCCGTGGGCCTATCCGGCGAGGGTGAGGTTGTGCAGGCGGGCGATGCCGAGCATGGCGTGGTGGACGCCGTCGCCTTTGAGGCGGCAGCCGCGGAGGATCTTCCAGGTCTTCATGCGGGCGAAGACGTGCTCGACGCGGGCGCGGACCTGCTTGTGGGACTTGTTGTGTTCCTCTTTCCAGTCCGGGAGCTCGGTCTGGCCGCGGTCTCGACGGTGCGGGATGACGAGTCCGGTGCCTGGGTAGCCGCCGTCGGCGATCGTCGTGGTTTTGCCGACGGCGGCCTTGGCGCCGGACTCCTCCCATGCCTTGCAGTCATTGCGGTTCCCGGCGAGGGGCCGGCCGACCACGACGACCAGGCGTGTGTCGGCGTCGATGACGACCTGGTGGTTGGTGGAGTATCGGTAGTTCTTCGACTGTGCGGCAATGGTGTGGTCGCGGGTGGGGACCAGGGTGCCGTCCACGATAAGCACGGTGTCCTTGGCGAACCGCTTGCGGGGCTGGAGCGCGAGCCTTGGCCCGAGGTGGTCGATGATGCGGTCAGCCGCCGACTTCGACACCCCGAACAGCGGCGCGAGCTGCCGCATGGTCAGGTTCGTGCGCCAGTACGCTGCGACCAGCAGCGCCCGGTCCTCAAGCGGCAGGCTCCACGGTCGGCCCTTGCGGACCGCGTCCGCACCCTCCCGTCGCAGAACCGTCACCAGCTTGCCGAACTGTTTCGGGCTCACCCCGGTGAAGGGGGCTATCCAGGACGGATCCGACGCCGTGATCACACCAGCCACACCAAGATCATCCCAGTTGCCGGGGCTGCCCCGTGTCCTCGATCCTGTGTGCATCGGTAAGCAGGGAGGGCACATGGGGCTGGTTCTTTTCCCGGGCGACGGAGACAACAGCAGTCCGGATGTCTCCTGGTCCTACAGCGGCTTCGCCGCGTTCCGGCGGCGTCTGGCCGAGACTGAAGGATTCGTCCTCTCCGAGATGTCGGGCTTCGGCGGCGAGCGCCCGTGGAGCGAGGTGTCTACCGCTCTGGAGCCACTCCTCGATCATCCGGATGCCGCCGGCGACGACCTCTCGCCTGCCGACTGTGCGTCGATTCTCGTCCGGCTGGAGACGATCACCGACCAGTGGGCACAGGAGGGCGGCGACCAGCTCCTCCAGCGACAAGTCGAGGACGCCCGCCAGCTGGCGGGCGTCCTGCGGCACTGCATCGAGAAGGACGTTCCGCTGGTGTTCCTCTGAGCCCCCAGCAACCATGGAGCACACTTACGGGACAGCCCTTAGCGGTTACGAACCGCGGTAGCAGCAGCTGCTATGAAATTCTCAGCCTCCAAAGGGCATCTGCTCATCGAAGTCAGCATCATCCGGGAACGTGGGTGGCACCCATTCTCTAGAGCATGCGGCCTCCCACAGCTCAGACGGCACCTCGACGCCATAAGTCTCCACATAGTACGGGTACGAACTGGGCCATACCCAAGTACCGTCTGTCTGGATACTCAGCGCGCCGATCAATGGCCTATCGGGGTCTAGCTCATCGTAAACCGCACTCCCGGACGCCATTATGATGTGCGCATTTCGAAGGTAGGAAACCATCCCTTCGAGAGAGTCGAGGACTTCACCACGCGAACTCTCCAGTGTCGGCTGGCCAGCCTCACCGACACTTGTGTCGCTATAGAAGCCGACCGGTTTTAGCTTTTCCGTCATTTATTCCCTCCAGGAACAAATTCTTTCCATTCTCCAGTCTTCCCGTATGGCTTCTCTGAAACTCTAAGTCTTCCGTTAGGTGCGGCCCACACGGTTTCTGTCGGTGCCAAGACCTTTACTCCTAGGGCGTTGGCCAGGTCCTGCGCGGCCGTTGCACCGCATGCCCCAGTATTACAGGAGAGCAATCGAACTGGACCTCCGTCCCAGTTCGGGTCCTGCCTAACGAGCTGGGCGACTGTTCTGTGACTGATATTGGTTCCCTTTTCCCATGCATCGAAGGTGGGACCGAAGTCTGTCTTACTACCATGAATGATCACATCATAATACCCCTCCTTGGGGAGGGCCTTTGATGCGTATTGCCCGAAGGCGTCGCCGGCAGCTGTGAGGTTAACTCCCTTTCCACCAGCAGCCAAAGCCGAGGTGCCTATGGTCAAGCTGCCGCCGGAAGCCCCCCCGGTCGCCATCTCAGCAATCTCCGCAGCGCATACCGGCGCTGCGGCCAGGCACCCCTCCCCCAAGGCGACGGCCACCGGCGCAGCAACTACCGCCGCAGCTAGGCCACCAATTACCCCCAAAACAACCTTCTGCCAGGTTGCGAGCTTGGGTCGGTCGGTGAGAAGGTCCTTAGCAGCCTGATTCGCCGGAACAGGGTAGCTACCCGCGAGCAGGTTCCAACGGGGCTGTTCCTTCTCTTCAGGCTTGGGGTCGGGGCCCTTCTTGAACACGACCTTCGCCGTGGTCACGCCCCCGTAGGTGCGAACGGTGGCGGTCATGGTGCCGCTTCCCGTACCACCGCCCGCCTTCTGGTACTGAAACGTCTTGGTGTATCTCTGGGTGGAGACATAGGTCCAGCCACCCTCACCGTTTGCCTCGAGGTGGTCGTAGTACGTGCCGCCGTCTTCACTGCACCCGTACTCACACTGCGTGATTGGCCGCAGGCCACTGGGGTCGGACTTGGTGACGGGGGTGTTGTTGGCGTAGGCGTAGCCGTTGAGGGACTCATGGTCGTCGGAGGCGAGGACGGGATCGACGGAGAGGAAGCGTCCGGTGGCCGGGTCGTACTCGCGGGCGCCGAGGTGAGTGAGTCCGGTGTCGGTGTCGGCGGGTTTACCCAGAAAACCCTTGTCGTCGGGCCAGGTCGACGGTGCTGTGCCGCGAGACTCGCCGAAGGGCTTGGTATAGCGGCGGGTGACGGCCTGGGTAGTGGCGTCGACCGTCATCGAGGCGGTGCCGTGGTGGTCGTCGACCATCCAGGAAAGGCCGGTCTCGGTGCGGACGGCGGTGGCGTCGCCTGCCGCGTAGTAGCGCTGGCCGGTGAACTTCTTGGCGGTGGTGTCGTAGTGGAGTTCCTGGCCGGCCAGGTAGAGGACCGTTTTGTCCGGGCCGCGCCGGATGAGAAGGTCACCGTTGGCGTCGTAGAGATAGTCGGTAGTCTTGGTGCCTTCGGTGAGGCGTGTGAGTTCTCCTTCGATGTCCCAGTCGAGGCTCTGTGCGGTGCCGGTGGGGCCGTACCGCTCGGTGGTGTTGCCCTGCTCGTCGTAGGTGTAGGTCTTGGCGGTACCGCCGTTGACAGTGACGGAGGTCAGAGTGTGGGGCTGGCCGGTGCCGTTGGCGTTGACGGCGGGGTAGCCGTAAGCCGTTGTGGTGGTATCACCGGTCGCGTTGTGCTCGGTCTGGGTGTCGCGCAGGCCGCCGGGCTTGTAGGTCCAGCTGGTCCAGTACGGGGCCGGGCCACCGAGGGCGCTCGCCGAACGGGCGGTTGCGCAGTCGTTGGAGGACGGGGTCCAGGCTTCGGTCAGACGGCGGTAGCCGTCGTAGGCGAAGCACTGCGTGTCTTTGCCGTTGGCGTTGTCGATGATCGATTTGACGTTGCCAGTGGCGTCGTAGATGTAGTCGACGTCGCTGGTGTAACCGGTGTTTGTCTGGTCGACGGTGTGGGTGTTGAACAGGCGGCGGGTGCCGTCCTCGTAGCGGTTGAGGATCTGGAGCTGTTTGGCGGCTGTGGAGGTGCCGAGCCGGGTCTCCTCGATCTCGCCGTACGGGGAGTAGCCGATGTTTTGGACGTAGTCGGTCATGCCGTCGGTGCCGGTGAGCATGCCGAGGCTGTTGTAGGTGTTGTGTACGGTCTCGGCGGGCAAGCCGGCCACCGCTGGCATCGATGTGGACTGCACGGTGCCGTCGATGTTGTACACCGTCGACGTCGTGAACGTCTGCGGCGCGCCACCAGGGGTGACCAGGGGGTCGGTGGCGGCGATGACGGTCTTGTTGCCCTTGGGGCGGCCGAGAGCGTCATAACCGGTAACGACCTGCGAGTAGATCCTGCCGGAGGTACCGCCGACATAGCGGATCGACGCGGTCGGCAGTCCCTTGGAGAGGCTGTCGTAGGTGAATTTGGTCAGCCGGTGGGCGTCGTCCTGTACGCCGTCCCAGGTGCCGGTCTTGCGGCCGAGCTCGTCGTAGTCGGTGATCAGGGTTCGGGAGGCGCCGTTCAACGTCGACGTGGCCGTCAAGGGCTGGTCGGCGTCGTTGTATGTGGTGTCGACCTTGCCCTTGTCCGGGTCCGTCGAGGTGGTCATGCGCCCGCGCAGGTCGTAACCGTACGTCCAGACCGAGTCGTCCGGACCGGTCATCTTCTTGACCTGGCCGCCGGGCGTGTACTCGTACAGGGTGCGGGTGTAGTCGGTGCCAGTAGGCAGGGGACCGGCGTACTCACGGCGCTCGGTGACCCGGCCGCGGGCGTCGGTGAAGGTCATCGTGCCGGTGCCGCCCTCGGCGGCGGTGACGGCGGTGCGGTCCGCCAGCTGGTCGGTCTTGGTGCGCCACTTTTCCTGGTCGTAGACGCGGAAGATCGCCTCGGTGGGGCGGCCGGCGGCGTCGAAGACCGTCTCGGTGGAGGCGGGGACGGAGCCAGGGAAGGTGTTGGCCAGGGTGCCCGAGGGGGCGAGGTTGTCGTGGACCTGGCTGTTGGTGATGTACGCCAGGCCGCGGTCGTCGTAGAGGGTTTCGGAGATCACCCGTCCGCCGTCCGGCGCGGGCATCTGCTTCTGGCGGGAACGCAGCAGTCCGTCGAAGATCTCGTAGGCGCTGTTGTAGGTCTGTCCGTCCGCCTTGAGGGCGTCGGTGCGAACCCAGGTCTCCTTGTCGTTGTTGATGCTGTAGGCGTAGACGATGCTGGCCGCGTCCTTGAGCGCGCGGGAGCGGTCCGGTTTCCACACCGACTGCAGGCGGCCGAGTGCGTCGAAGGCCCACTCGGTGACGTTGCCGTTGGCATCGGTGGTCTTGGTGGCCGTGCCCCAGGCCGGATCGACCTCCGTGGTGGAGGTGAACAGCTTGGGGTCCGTGGTGGTCTTCGACGTCAGCGGGCCGTAGCCGGTGTCGTCCGGGACGTACGTCGTCCGGACCGTGCGGTTCAGGGCGTTGGTCGCGGTGAGCGGGCGGCCCAGCTTGTCGTAGGTGGAGGCGGAGACCTGCTGGTAGACCGGGGCCTTGTCGACCGGGTTGTAGCTGGCCACCCGGTAAGAGGCGGTAACCTCGCCCTTGGTGGGTGCTACCCCGACCGCCTGGCCGTCGTAGGCCGTGGTGACGTCGGAGATGACGTCGTCGGGGATCGTCGGGATGGTCGCGCAGGGCACCGAGTACGTCTCGGTGCGCGAGACCAGGTTCACCAGCCAGGCCGAGGTGTTGCGGGCGTAGCTGGTGCGGACGCAGGATTCGTCGCCGGTCTTGGCGGTGTCGCCGCTGTCCTCGACGGTGATCGGCATACCGTACGTGGTGTCGTACGTGGTCTTCTGGTTGACCGTGCGGGTGCCGGTGGAGGTCTTGGTGCGGGTGCTGGTCTGCCCTGCCTGGACGATCCAGGAGTCGGTGGTGCCCCAGCTGTAGGTGTGGCTGCCGGTCTTGTAGGACCAGGGTGTGTTGATGGTGCCGCTGACTTCTTCGGCGCCGTTGTAGATGATGGTTTCGCGGACGAAACCGGCGTACTGGCGGGAGTCGTCGATGGCGGTGCCGGTGGAGTCGGTGACCTTCTCCACGCGGGGGGTGCCGTCGAGTTCCTTCTCGCCGTTCAGACCGCGCATGTACAGCGTGGACTTCTTCGAGCGCGGGCCTTCGTCGTCGCCGGAGGTTTCCACGACCTTGCCGTAGCCGCGCCACTGGGACCAGGTGCGGTTGGAGGCCTTGGTGATGCCCTCGTCGTCGGCGTAACCCCAGCCGGCGCCGCCCTGGTAGTCGTAGTACTTCTCGGCTGTGTCGCCGTGGCCGTAGGGGTCGTCCTGGAGGACCGAGGTGACGACGTACTTGTGGAACCAGTCAGTGACCGGGGTCGCGCCGGACTGGGACCACTTGACGGGGAAGCAGCGGCGGGTGTTCTTGTCGATGTTCGCCGGCATGCTCGAACCCCAGATGCAGTCGGGGTCCGAGTAGTTGACGGTGATGGTCGAGCCAGTCTCGGTCTTGATGGTCCGCACGCGCCACTTGATGTAGCGCAGGGTGTCCGGGCCGCTGCCCTCGACGTGGTTGGGCATCTGGATGCCGCCGAAGACGACCGGTGGCATGGCGGCCGCGGTGGTGTTGGCCTTGCCGGTGTTCTGTATGGACTTCAGCCACAGGCTTGCCGAGGAGGCGTCACCGGTGTCGGGGAAGTCCTGATCCAGGTGCCAGGTGTCGACTTCCCGGCGGGTGGTGCCGGTGCCGGTCCACACCGAGGTGGTGATGTCGGTGAGGCGCTTGCGGGTGAAGAATGCCGGACCGATCTGGGTGGTGCAATTGGTGCTGGCCGCGCAGATCATGTCGAACGGCACGTCGGGCCAGTTGGCTTTGGTATCCGCGGTCAGGCTGGAGCAGCCACCGGAGACGATGCAGCGCTCAAGGTAGGTGAAGCTCACCTGCTGGGCGGCGGGCTTTGTGTAAATGAGGTCGCTGCGCAGGCCGTAGTCGATGCGGTTGAGGTAGCCGCCGCGGGTGTAGCTGGTGCCGTTGACGGTGATGTCGGCGTTCTTGGAGTAGTAGTTCGTCTCCTTGGTGTACCAGTACGTGGCGGCGTTGTTGTGAGTGTCCACGACGTAGTCGAGGTTCCAGCGCCAGGCCTGGGAACAGGAGGAGTCGGCGAAGCCGGTGGACTTGTAGCAGGGCTCGCCGGAGTCGTCGCCGAAGACCGGGACGGTCCACACGGAGTTCGTGACCGGATCGTCGTCGGTGGTGTCGGTGGTGCCCTTGTCGCTCCAGCCGGGCATCCGCTGCTTGCCGAAGAAGTACTGGATGCCGGAAGCGTCCGTGACCTTCCAGTACTCGGTGTTGTTGTCGCCGTTGCCGGTGGCGCCGGTCAGGTGCTCAACGCGGGTGCCGTCCTCGTTCTTCACCTTCCACGAGCCGCCGGACGCCTCAGAGAGGGCCGCGGTGTCGCACGCCGCCTTGTCGGCGCAGGTGTTGACCAGTTCGACGGCCTTGCCGTTGAGGACCAAGGTGGCGTTGGCGTACTTCCAGCACAGGTCTCCCTTGCCGGACTGGCCGTCGTCCTTGCAGGAGGCGTACTTGCGCTCGATGTAGGACTCGGTGATCGAGAATCCTTCACCGATCACGGAAGTCTGGTTGTTCTCTCCGGCCGTGCGGCCGTCCACGGAAGCCGAGTCGTAGGAGATGGACAGCTCGGGGGACGGGCCGGCCGTGGCCGGGGGAACCCGCAGCGGGTAGTTCCAGGTGAAGTCCCCCGTGCTGCCGCCGGCCTCCCAGGTCGCGGTCGGGGACAGGGAGGTGGCGCTGTAGTCGCCTCCGCCGCCCGAGCTAACGGCCGACGCCGCCAGCAGCATAGGGGTGCCGGCGTCCAGGGCTCGCGCGGAAATGGTGCCTGTCAGGGTCTGCGACTTCGCGTCGTTGTCCGCGCCTGCCACGGGGCTCTGGGTGCGGCAGGACTCCTTCTGCGGGGTGGTCAGCGCACACGCCGGGAGCGTCACCAGGTGCAGGCGCGGGCCATAGTTGCCGCCGTAGACGTCGTTGAACGTGGAGTAGTCGAGAGAAACTCGGAGCCTGTCGGTGTCCCCGGCGGCGGCTTTCGCCGGGTCGAGGGTGAGCAGGACGCCATTGACTCCTGCCTTCTTCGCGGCGGCCTGGGAGTGGACCTTGAGCGTCACCTTCTCGGCGGGACCGGTGGCTTTCGCCTGGGTCTTGGCCGTGGCCTTCGCAGACTTGGCAGGTCGGGTGGCGGGCTCCTGGGCCAGCTTCACGCCGAGGCCGCCGACAGTGACAGCGGCCTCGGCGGTCGCCGTAACCTCGGCCGTGGCCTTCCCGGTCTTGGGCCAGGCGGCATTCTTCAGCCGTTCCCGGGTCTTGCGTGATGCCGGGGCGGCCTTGTCCTTGGGTGCCTTGGACGTGCCTGGCTTGAGTACGCCCACTTTGTCGATCTTCGCGTCAGGCCGGTCCTCCAGGTGCTTGCGGGCTGCCTGGGACTGGGCCTGAGCGGCGAAGTCGTAGCCGGAAGGGACCACGACTTGCGGCAGGAGGGACAAGGAGGCGACGAGCGCGCCGCGGCCGAGCCAGTGGCGTAGGACTGCTCCCGGCCAGCGTGTACGGAAGGGTGGTGAAGACACAGTTACTCTCCGTGTTCGGAAATGGGTGGTAGACGCTCGAGCGGCCGTGTCGGCGCCGCCGAGCGCTGTTCTGGAGGCGCGCCTACGGAAATAGCCGCACTGAGAGAGGAATCGCGGATGTCCGAAACGGCCCTGGCACAGCACAGAGGGGTGGGCCGAATCGGAAAGGGGCGGGCCTGGGCGGAGCGTTATCTCCCCGCCCAGGCCCACTCCTACTGCTGCTCGGTGTTGTACCGGTTGGCGATCGTGTCCGTGGAGGTGGCACCGGCCCAGACGCGGACGCTGTCGATCCTTCCGGGGAAGTAGCGCGACGCAGCGCCGTTGATCTTCGCCCGACCGACTTCGAACGCGCCGCCGCCCTGCCAGGGGGACGAGTAGGCGACGCCGTCCTCGTCCCCCATCTGCGCGCTGTCGACGTGCAGCTTGAGCGCCCCGAGGTGGGAGGTGTCGTCCGGGTCGGCTGCCGCCTGGGCGTCATAGACGACCGTCAGCATGGTCGGAACACCCAGCTGGGCCGTGGTGAACGCGGTGGAGTCACTCTCGGTCCAGACGGCCCCGGTGCCGTCCTTGTCAGGACGGCCGAAGGTCCACCGGCCCTGCGTGCTGCCGGCTGGCTGCTCGTACCAGACGCCCCACGAGGACTGGCTCGTGCCGGACTGGCCGAATACCTGCACTGCGTAGGATTTGCTGGTGTCGGCGAGCTTGGCCGGGTCCAGCGTGACCCAGGCGGTCGCGGTGAACGAACCGGAGTCGTCGACGATCGGGCCTGTGGCGGTGGCATACGCGCTGGTGCCGTTGAGGGTCATCGTCTGCTTGGTGGTGACCTCTTCGCCGATATCCGGGTCGCCGACGGTGTACTGCGTGAGCGCAGCCCCGTTGAGGGTGAGATTCCGGCTGAAACCGCTGGTGTCCTTGACCGTGGTGCCGGTCGCGTTGGCCATGTCGGTGGCGTCCCACTTGGCGACCAGCGCCGGGACCGGGTCACCGGCGGTACCGTCGCTGAGATCCTCGTCCTCCAGCCAGGCCTCGTGAGCGATCTCGGTGTCCGCGAGCGCGCGGGACCAGACCTTCACCTCGTCGATGGTTCCGGAGAAGTTCTCCTGGCCGGCGCCGTTGTACCAAAGCCGCCCGACCTGCAGTCCGCCGGACGCCTTCCACGGGGTGGCCGTGAACGGGGTCGGAGTGCCCTGCGGGACGCCGTTGACGTAGAGCTGGAGAGTGTGCCCCGCCGCGTCGTAGACACCCGCCAGGTGGGTCCAGGCATTCAGGACCGGCGGCTTGGTGCCGATCGAGCGGACGATCACGGGATCGACGACATCCGTCTGGTGGCGGTTGAAGATCCAGGCGTTGAAGGAGCTGGAGTAGTACAGCTGGAAGCCGGATGCGTTCGTTCCCGCCTGGGACAGGACGGTGTAGTTGACGTCCTTCTTCGTCAGACGGGCCCAGGCGGAGACGGTGAAGGACTTGGTGGTGTCCAGTACCGCAGCTGAGGTGGACAGGTAGGCGCTGGTGCCGTTCAGCTTCGCCGCGCCGGAGCCGCTGCGGGCCAGGGTGTCCCAGGTGGTGCCAGAGTTGGTCAGCGGGTGCTGGGTGGCGGTGGTGGAGTCGGTGAGGGCGTTGTCCAGGTGCCAGGTCCCCGAGGGCATCTCGGCGCCCTTCACCAGGAAGCTGTAGTAGCCGGTGAGCGAGCTGTGGTTGGCCGCGTCATACCCCCAGACCTGGATGGTGTTTTCCCCGGCCTGGTTCGGCGGGATCGACTGCGTGGTGGCTGTCCCCTGGGGAACGGTTATCGGCGGGGACAGGGGGCCGCTGTTCAGCTTCCACTTGTAGGTGACGACGTCCGACTGGATGCCGGGCGTGCTGGGGTTGGAATCTCCGGGGGTGAAGGTGAACTTGCCAGGCGTGCCAACCCCGCCCGCGGCAGGATCAGTCTCCGCCGGCTTGTAGAGGCCGTCCGCGCTGGTGATCACCGGGGGCGGCGGGGAGTCGGTGTCGACGCGGAAGTAGCACCAGGACGACCAGGCGGAGTCCAGGACACCGGTGTCGCCCCGGTCCGTCTTGTAGTACGCCTGCGTCTTGACCCGCATCCGGTAGTTCGTCTGTGCCGGCAGGGTGCTGGTGGAGGCATCTCGGACGGCGTTGTCGGCGACCCATGCTGCGTCTGGTGAGGCGGCGTACCAGGCGCGGCTGGAGCCGTCGGCCTTCCACACCTCGAACATCGCGCGCAGCTGGGCGTTGGCGCCGTCCGCCGACTGCATCGTGGCCAGCATCTTCGGTGTGGTGTCACTGGTGGCGAAAGGCAGCGTGGAGGCGTTGCAGGCCCGCCCGGTGGTGCCTTGCTGGACGCCGTACGAGGTCGGCTTGTCCGGGTAGGAGACGTAGGTCACCGACAGCTTCGCATCGTTGCGGAACCGCGCCCAGGCGGCCGCATCGGACTCGTCGTGCGCGGTCAGCGAGAAGGTGATCTGCGAGGTCTTGTTCGCGGCGTAGGAAGCCAGGGTGGTCGTCAGGTTCTCATTCGTCTCCCCGCCGGAAACGTTGTCACTGAAACGCACCCAGTTCGCCGGCTGCGACGGATCGCACAAGCTGCCCCGCCCGTAGGCCACATACCGGTCACCCATCAGATCGACCGCCGTGGGGCGGGAGGACCAGGTGGTGCTGGAGGATATGCCGGCGTCCACGCGGTTCAAGTCGTACCAGTGCGGATCGCAGGTGAACGTCCACACCTGGTACACCTCCATCGTCGCATCCAGGATCTTCTTGCCGTGGATCGACGACAGGGGGTACTCGAAGTACATGCGCTGGGTGTACGGGCTGTTGGAGCAGAGGTAGCCGGCGTAGTTGGAGCAGCGCCCTACGCCCTTGTCGCCGTCGAACTCCCAGTACTTGCTGCCGTTGGAGGCCAAAGCCGTCCAGTCGCCCAGAGCGATGCTCTTGGTCGGCGGGTCGATGTACAGCGGGAAGACGGTGTCCTCGCCGTGGAGCAGGGCCGGATCGGGCGTGATCTCCAGGGTGGTGCCGGTGACCTTGAGCGGGATCTCGGCCGTCACGTCACCGCTGCCGGGGCCCTCCGAAGGAGCCGGCTCTCCCCCGGCAGCAGGCAGGGGAGCCGCCTCTGACTCACCATCGACGTCTGCCGAGGCTGCGGTGCGCGCGAGTTGCGTGCTGACGCCGGGGGTAGGGGTGGCAGTGTCCGCGGCCGGGGCGTCACCGGCCGAGTCCCACATCCGTCCTGCCGGGCTCTCGAAGACCGGAGTGCCGTCCCCGTCGCGTGCGACGAAGCCACCGTCGGCTGTGGCGGCGATGTCGAGGCCATTGCCGGAAACGGTCATCCTGATCGTCTCGAGCGCCGGGTTCTGCGCCGCCTCGGCAGTCTTCACCACGAGCACCGAGGTGTAGCCGGAGCTCAGCGCGGTCAGTTGCAGATCGACGTCCGGGAAGACGCCCGGGTAGGTGGCGGTGTCACCATCGAGTCGGGGCTCCGGGAGCGGGGTGGGCCAGCCGAGCTGCAGCTGGTGCCCCTTGTCCTTCAGCGTGACCAGCCCGTCGCCACTTCCGCCGCCCGAAAAGGTGACGTCGGCCGTCGTGTTGCTGGCCCGCACAGACCCGTCGGCCTCGTGTACGAGGGTGGTGTCGATCGGGGCCCAGGTGCCGTCGTCCTTTCGGGCACGGACCGGAGCCGCGTTCATCTCCCGCGTGAAAGTGCCGTCCGGATTGGCGAAGACCTGCGACGACTCAGTCGTCGCCGCATCCACGGCCACCCGTTCACCAGTCTCGGCCGCGAGAGCGCTTGCCTGCGACTCAGAAGTCCCGCCAGCCGCTGCCGAAGCCGCTCCGGCTTCGGTCATTGCCGGTGTCGTACCGGCGGCAACCACCGGAAACGCACCCCCCAGGAGCGTGACGGCTATCGCCCCATTCCGCACCGCTTGGCGCCAGCCGTGCCGCTTTTTCCGCGTGAACACGCCCCACCCGTCCCCTTAACTTTTCATTTAAAAGAAGCTGTGAGGATCATGTGGTGACTGATCAACTAGGTCAACGGTGTCGCGCGTCACGTTGACCTGTCACCGCCCTGGTGATAGGCGCAGCAGATCAGCCACAGACGTGGATGAAAGCGCTGATACGAGTGCGCAGATTATTAGCATCTAGCCGCCTTCGCGGGGAGGCAGCTGCGGGTCTCAACTGAAATGCGCGTATCACGTCGACGCACCCGAAATGGGCCCTCGCGGGATGTCTGAAAATCGTCCGCAGATTCCCGGGCGCACCCCCAACAAGCTCTGCACAAGTCCGGCATCAGGCGCTGATCCAGCGCATTCGGCGGCGCGACCATCCGGCCCCCTGGTGGAGGACCTCGCGTAGGGCACCCCGCCCCGGGCCGAGTACGCCGAGGGCGCCTGTGTGTTCGGCACTGCGCCGGGCCAGGGGCAGCCACCCTCGTCGGGGAGGGCGAGATGATGAAGTAGTCGGCGGCGGCGAGCGCGCCGGACGGCAGGCCGACCTCCAGGGCCGCCCGCCACCACGCACGTGCGACGTCCTCGGGAGCACGGGCCGCCGGGTCCCCTGCGGCATCACCCGCGCGAGGACGCCCCCACAAGGCGAAGGCCGAGCGGCATGAGCAGGTAAAAGACGCCGTCGGCGCCGTCCGGGCCAGCGGCAGGTCGCGCCAGGCAGCTGCCAGGCCGCGTTGGAGGCCATCGACCAGGGATGGCCCGCTCGGCTGGGACGTTGCCTGACAGCGCTGCTTCACACTCGCCCGCATCTACGTCCGGGCCGGGGGCGCCCTCCCCGAGACAGCCGGTGAACTCGTCGTGCATGGCGAGGCTCTCGGGCATGGGCCGTCGCGCAGCGGCAAGCGTGGGACAAGCTGCCCCCTCCCCCCGCTCAGCAGTGGCTCCTGGGCAGCACGCTCGGTCTGGAGCCCGCCGGCCCCGAGGCCCGGCCCGCGAGGCTCACCGCAGACGACAAGTGGGCACTCAACCTCCGCGCGGCCCAGAAGTACGACCGCGAGGGACACCTACGACCCGCCAGGAAGCACACCGTGCGCCTGGACGTCGACGGCAAGGCGGTCGATATCAAGCTGGGGACGTTCCTGGACAACAGCCGGCGCCGGGCCGACAAGCGCACCCCCGAGCGACGCTCCGAGCTGGACCAGATCGGGATGCGCTGGTAGCCGGACCGGACACCGAAGGGGTGGCGGGCAGTAAATGAGCCAAAGCACGATAGGACGCGGTGCAGTCTCAGCTGTCCACCCCGGCTTCCCGCTTGAGCCGGCGCAGCATGTGGTCGCTGAAGAGGTGTCGGCTCCGGTCGAGCAGTTCACCCACCTCCGCGTCGCCGCCCCGCCCGTCCGGTGACGGATGCCAGCGCTGCACTGATTGCGCGGCCCAGGTGCGCAGCTTCACATCGGGGTCCTCGAACAGACCGACTGCCGCCCGTAGCGCCACGATGCCGCCGCGCGCGTCGAGCAGCCGGAACGCGCCGACGCGGACGTGCCGTGGCTGCTCGGAGCTGGTGCGCTCCATTAGCCAGTCGGCGGGCAGTTCCTTGGCCGAGGGCAGCAGGGCGGTGGCGGTCTCGCGGACGACTCCGGCGGCAGGGTCGTCGAGGAGCGGCCGCAACTGCTCCGCATCCGCGCAGTCCAGCGCCCTCAACCCTGCCACTGCTCGCGCCCGCACCCCGGCCGCCGGGTGCACGAGCAGCGGCCGCAGCAGCTCGGCGTCCGCGCGGTTCCCGCACTCGGCCAGCCCGATGACCGCACCGGGCGGCAACTCGGGGTCGTCTGGTGCCGTGCACCGCTCCCGGTACCAGGCCGCCGGGTCACCACCCAGCTGTCGTATGACATACCGGGCACAAGCACGCACGAGCGCGGAACGGTCGCTGAGAAACGGCTCCGCCTGCTCTGACCGCCCCGCCCGTCTCAGCGCGGTGACGCCCGCCGAGCGGACACGCGGGTTGCGTGCGGACAGCAGTGGAGGCAGCACACCCTCGTGGGCATCCTCATCCCCCAGAGCCGTGAGCGCCGCTGTGGCACACAGGTCCTGGACCACGGTGTCCTGGTCCCAGGCGGCCGCGCGGGCCAGCTCAGCGGGACGGAGCAGTCGGCCCTCGACGGCCAGCCGGTACGCGAACCGCCGGACGATTCGGTCGGAGTCAGCGAAGAGAACAGCGAGCTGCCCGCGCGATGCCTGGCGCAGGATCTGGCCGAGCACATCGACGCCGAAGGCACCTCTGTCGCGGCGGCCGACGCGGAGGATGAGCGGCGCGAGGCCGATGGCAGAGTCCACGGTCAGGGCTTCGCGCAGCAACTGCCGGGCGTGCTCGCGTACCGGGCCGACCCAATCGGCGCAGCGGATCACGATCAACGGCAGCAGACCGGGGTGTCGGAGCGACAGGCGCAGCGCCTCCTGGCGGATCCGCCCGTCGCGGTGGCAGAGGGCGAGTGCGAGCCGAGACTCGCCGAGAGGTTGTCCCGTAACCGGTGGGGTGGTTGGTGCGTTGGCTGGGCATGGGTGGGGTGATCTCAGCGGATGATCCGAAGTGGATCGAGCCGTTCT